>NZ_JUEI01000011.1:0-68375 GCF_000802655.2 Paenibacillus sp. IHB B 3415
TCTTTACTCTTTACTCTTTACTCTTTACTCTTTACTCTTTACTCTTACTCCTTGCCCCGTTTTCCCTTTCGTTGCCTGTCTCTGCAGCTCTACCCGCCCACCATAGCAATAAGCACCGGGAGAGCCAGAAAGGACGCCAGCGTAGTCCAGACAATACAGCGCGAGACCAGCGAAGGCGAGCTGCCGAAGCGTTCGGCCAGCACCACGGAATTGACGGCTACCGGCATCGAGGCCAGAATCAGCAGCACCGAGAATAAGGTGCCCGTAATGTTCAGCGCGAGCAGCACCAGCGCGGCCAGCAGCGGAGCCAGCAGCAGCCGGACGGTCAGCCCCGTCCAGAATGCAAGCTGCACGTTGCGCTCCGTATGCGCCGCCCGGACCTTCACCATCTGCGCGCCGAGAATCGCCAGCACTACCGGCGAATAGGCTCCTGCGGCCATCGATACGCCAGAAGCCAGCTCATGCGGCATATGCAGGCCGAGCGCCCGCAGCAGCAGGGCCAGAATCGCCGCATAGATGGCCGGCAGCGAGAAGACCGACTTCACGGCGCTGCGCACCGAGAACTGTGATCTGGCGGCAAAATACACGCCGATCGTATTCACAATCACCATCTGGGCGATGACATAGACCGATGCCTTGTCCAGGCCCAGCTGGCCGAAGGCCAGCAGCACCAGCGGCAGACCGTAATTGACGCTGTTCGTGAAGGTGGAGATGAGCGTCAGGCCGGCGGCTTCCGGCGGAGCCAGCTTCAGTATTTTGCCGATCAGGGTAGCCAGCCCCCATAAGAGAAACAGATTCAGCAGCGAGAATGCGAGCGTCTTATAGACATCATCGAAGGAGATTTCCGCCGTAGCAAGCGTATCCAGGATAATCGCCGGACTGAGAAAATACAGGTACAGCGTCAGCAGGGGCTTCGTGTCGAGATTCTTATAACGTCCGAGCAGCGCCCCGGCGGCCACCGGAATGGACAGCGGCACAATAACCTCTACAAGTGTCGATAGTACAGTCTGAATCACAAGCCAGGACCCCTCTGTTCTTTAGTTACTCCCTACTATAACCTTTGGGGCAAGGAGCGTCTAAGACCCGGAATCAATATCCTTAATAGAAACTGCCTATGGTCCCCGCTCCGACTCATTTATTTAATTATCAGCCATAACTTCCCTAAGGATAGTATTGTGCTATGATAGGTGACAATCGTTATTTCCACAGGAGGCTGACTTAGCATGGACATTCTGGAACCTCTTACACTGACCCGCGGCACCCCCGGCGAACCTTGCCCTATTGCCAAAACCCTGGAACTTATTGGAAGTAAATGGACATTCCTGATTATCCGCGATCTGCTGATTGGGGGCACCTTGCGCTTCAGCGATTTGCTCCGTTCCCTTGAAGGGATCAGTCCGAAGACCCTCGCGCTGCGGCTCAGGGAACTGGAATCTCATGACATCCTGGAACGTACCGTGTACCCTGAAGTCCCGCCACGGGTGGAATATACGCTGACGGAGAAGGGACTCAAGCTGGAGGGTATTTTTATCGAACTCAAAAGGTACGGGCTCGCGCTCTAAAAATATCTTTAGGCTCCAGCCCGCCCTCTATAAGATACTATCCTTCCGGTAACTATATGTCGGCAATGTAACTACTTCCCTAAGGGAAGTTTATAGAGCTATACTCTCCTCATAAAGCTTCAACAAGATATTTTCGAGGAGGAAATTATATGTTAACCGGACAGAAGATCGTTATTATCGGAGGGAGTTCAGGAATTGGCCTTGAAACGGCAAAACTTGCTGCTGGCGAAGGCGCTGAGATCATCATCGCCAGCCGTTCCGCCCATAAGCTGGAGCAGGCGAGAGCGAAGCTTGGTACTGAAGCTAAGGTGAGCACCTATACGCTGGATATCACAGATGAGGCTCAGGTGCAGGCATTCTTCGCAGAGCTGGATGACATTGATCATCTGGTCGTGACTGCGGCCGAGACCAGCGGAGGCGCTTTCCTGTCTACAGCAACAAGCGCCGCCCGTCAGCTGATGGACAATAAATTCTGGGGCCAGTATTATGCCGCCAAATATGCTGCCCCGAAGCTTCGTCCTGCCGGATCGGTCACGCTGTTCTCCGGGATCGTTGCCTTCAAATCCATGACCGGCTCCTCCATGCTGGGTGCGGTCAATGCCGCCGTCGCCAATCTGGCCCGGACGCTGGCTCTTGAGCTGGCTCCGCTGCGGGTAAATGCCGTCTCGCCCGGCATCATCGACACCCCTTCCCGCGCCGGGATGGCGGAAGAGGCGCGGACCAGCTTCTATAGCGGCTTAGCTGCCAAGCTGCCGGCACAGCGCGTAGGAACAGCTGCGGATGTCGCCCAGGGAGTACTTTATCTCATGCATAACAGCTTCGTCACTGGTACAGTACTCCATATAGAAGGGGGCCACGGCCTTATCTAAGCCACTGCAAGTAGAAACGTGAAATAGTAGCATAAATAAATTCTTATCTTTAAACAAAAAATCCTGCACCCTTATTAAAGCAGGGTACAGGATTTAAGAATTACAGGATTTTAGAATTACAGCATTTTAATCTCAAGCAGCTCATATTTGATGACGCCCATCGGGGCATTGACGCTGATAATGTCGCCCACTTTTTTGCCGATCAGCTCTTTGCCGAGCGGACTTTCGTAAGAAATCTTGTTGTCCAGCACATCAGCCTCTGCGGGACCAACCACTCTATATTCAATCTTTTCGGAGTATTCCACATCATTCAGAATGACGATGCAGCCCACGCTGACTGTGCTCAGATCCATATTGCTGGAATCCACAATCTGCGCCTTGATCAGCATCTTCTCCAGAATCATGATCCGTGTCTCCATGAAGGATTGATCTTCCTTCGCAGAGTGGTATTCGCTGTTCTCCTTCAAATCGCCGTAGCTGATCGCCAGCTTAAGCCGGGCTGCAAGCTCCTTGCGCCCTGCTCCCTTAAGTTCTCTCAGCTCATCCTCGAGCTTGGCTAACCCTTCTTTCGTCAAAAACACTTCTTCATTGTTGGACATGTATACAACTCCTATTATTTGCTCGCTTTATTGTATTCTAACTCATATTCGCCCAACATGCGAAGAGAAAGCGCTACAGCGGCAAATCGCCACAATTCCAGCACAGCAAAAATAACCCATTATCATTTATAATAGGGACAGATTCCAAATCCAACCACAGTCAGGAGTACTTAGAATTGATGTTCATGCAATCCTCTAAATTATACCGCTTTACAATCTGCCTGGCCGCCGCACTGATTCTGCTCTCGGGTTCGAGCCTGTCCATTGCAGCTGCAGCAAAGCCATCGTCCTCTTCACCAGCGGCTCCAAGCTATGATGTCGTTGTTATCGGAAGTGAAATTCAAGGTGTACTGCTCGCCAAGGAAGCCGTTAAGGCGGGTCTGAAGGTGCTGATGCTTGATCCCCGCAGCAAACCGGGCGGTGAATTGATCCAAGGACAAATGTTCTTCCTCGATGACGTGAACGACAATAAGCAGCGAAGTCTTGTGCAAGGCGAAATCAAGAACCTGTTCAACGGATACAAAGCCGGAACCATCCGCAAGGCAGCGGATTTCCAGACGTATTTTGACAAGGTCATTCAAGGAATTCCGCTGAAAAGCGGGGTAGTTCTGGATCATGTAGACACTAAGACAGCAGGCAGCGGCAAAACACTTAGCTCGCTTACATACCACGGCAAGGACGGCAACAAAGTTACAATTCAGTCCCGTTACTGGGTGGAGAATACGGATTACAACGCCCTAAGCAGTCAGCTGAAGGAAGCCCGGATTCCGGGAATGGAAACTATATATAACGGTAAGAAACCGGATTATATGGCCGCTACCTATATGCTCAATTTCAAAAATGTAGATTGGAATCTGCTGCACCAGCGTATTCTGGAGGACTATCCGCTTACGAATGTGCGCAAGAAATATGGCCCCAATACCTATGTGGACTGGCATTTCGCTACCGGGTTCAGCAATATTACCAATACCTACATCACTAAGGATAAGCAGCTGAGGCTACGAGGGTTGAATGCCACCTACCAAAAAAACGGACAGGTAATCATCAACGGGCTGCTGATTTACGATGTAAACCCCTCAGACCCCAAATCCGTAGCGTCCGCAGTTCAGAGGGGGCAAGCCGAAGCACCTTTCATTCTAAGCTTCTTGCGCAAGAATATTCCCGGCTTCGCCAAAGCAGAGCTAAATGGCTTTCCGGAGTACCTCTATATCCGTGACTATAACCGGTATGAGACTAAATATGTCCTGGATTACCCGGATCTGATGAATAGTCGGATGTTCTGGGATAATGTAAGTATCGGCGGCTACTCCATAGATTTGCAGGGGACCCGGGCGATTCCGACCGGTATTGGCTACGGCAAGCCGGACCGTTATGGACTGCCGCTGCGCTCCTTCGAGTTGAAGTCTTATGACAATGTGCTGGTGACCGGAAAAAATGTCGGCGCCAGCATCAAGGCCTACGGCAGTGCGCGAATCATGCCCACCACCGCACTGGCAGCACAGACCATCGGCATCATTCTTGGGCGGGAACGCAACAAGCCGCTGGCTAACCTTACGGAGGCCGATTTCAAGCGGATTCGAGTCTACATGAAACAAGATTATCAGATTGTCCTACAGTAGAAACTTTCTATCTATATTATGTATATACAGCAAACCGCCACCCTGATCCACGGGAATCTGGAGTGGCGGTTGTTTGTATATCCAGCGGCAGCCCTTTTAGCTCTTCGCCCTCTGCTTCCCGGCCCCGGCCTGCAGCACAGGAGCTGCCGCAGCCTTGCCGTTTCCGCTTCTCAGCAGCAAGGTCAGCGGAATCGCCAGCAGTCCAACCACCGTAGCGATCAGGAAAATATCCTGTACGCCCAGGGTCATTCCCTGCGCCTTGATCAGCGCACCTGCCGCAGAAGCTCCGCCGCTGAGTTCCTGCTGATGGGCGAGTGATCTGGAGGCGAGCAAGGAGCTGAACACCGCAATGGACAACGCGCCTGTAGCCTGGCGGACCCAGTTCGTCACAGAAGAAGCATGCCCCGTGATCTGCTTGGGTACGGCTGACATCCCGGCATTCGTCACCGGCATGAAGGCCAGGGCAATGCCAACATTGCGCAGGGCCATCAGCATCGCCACACGGGTATGTGTAACGGCCAGCGTAATATGGCTAAGCTCCCAGGTTGAAGCGCTCAGCAGCAGAATACCGCTGAGAATGAGCCAGAACGGGCCGATCCGGGAATACAGCTTGCCGACGACCGGCGACATGACCGCCATCACGATTGAGCCCGGCAGCAGCACCAGCGCCGTCTTCAGCGGAGTGGACTGCTGGATATCCTGCAGGAAGACCGGAATTAGGAAGGTTCCCGAGTATAACGCAACAGTAATAATACAGTTGATGATCAGACTGTAGGTGAACCGGTTCTGCTTGAACACCTTAAGGTTCAGCAGCGGCTCCTGCAGCGACAGCTCCCGGCGGATGAAGTAGGTTAAGGCCGCAGCGCCAATCAGCAGCAGGGATAAGGTCTTCCATGAGGTCCAGCCCCAGGCATTCCCCTTATTGAACGCCAGAATAATAAAGGCGCTGCTCAGAATCACGGTTACGAATCCCGGCAGATCGAAGCTTCTGCTGCTGGCGGTTTGACGCTGGAACGGCAGGCATTTCAGCGCTACCACGATCGCGATGATGCCGATCGGCAGATTGATCATGAACAGCGATTTCCAGCCGAAGTACCCGGTGAGCCAGCCGCCGAGCGTTGGCCCGAAGGCAGGAGCCAGCATGGAGGACAGGCTCCAGAGGCTCATGGCGAAAGCCTGCTTTTCTTTCTCGATAAACTGATAAATCATCGTCATCGTCGTCGGGATAATCAGCCCGCCGAATATTCCCTGCACAATCCGGAAAATAATCAGGGAATGAATACTCCAGGCCACGGTACACAGCCCCGAGAACAAGGTGAAGCCCGACAGGGCAAACACATAGAGATATTTATAGCTCCACTTGTCGCCGAAATATCCTACGACCGGAGCAATTACGCCGGTAGCCAGCAGATAACCCGTAATCATCCATTGCACCGTGCTGATCTCGGCATGGAAGTCTTTCAGAAATACCGGGAACGCAACGTTAATCGTTGTTGTACTGAGAATGGCCATGAAATTACCGAAAAAGATGGCCAGAATAATAAGCCAGAATGATGAATTTTTTGCCGTCTGATTACCCAAGTATGCTCTCTCCTCTGTACTGCCACCACTATAAACATTAGCTTCACACTAATATAGGTGTATGATACAATCATTTCAATATATGTGTATTATACAACTATATTCTTGGAAGTCAATATGACTTATTTCATTAGAGTTTAATTACACTTTCATAAATAACCGGCAGCTTTCGCTTAGGGCTGTATTATCACTTATAATATGGAGACATATAAGGCTGGACCTTAAGAATTACTCAATCATAAAGGACGGATACTAACTATGGCTGATGAACAGACTGATAAAAACCTCGAAACCCTGAACCATGAGCTCATTACGCTAATCCGCCTAGGCTCGCTGGATAAAAAACATGGCGGACTGGACCGCTCCTCCTACACCCTGCTCCACCATCTGTCGAACCACGATAAGGTAGGCGTTAAAGCGCTCGCCGAAGAATTCGGCCTCGATACCTCTACCATCAGCAGGCAGACGAGCGTCCTTGAGGCGAAGGATTATGTAGTAAAGGTGCCTGATCCGCAGGATGGAAGATCAAGCTATTTTCAGATTACCGCGCTGGGTGCACAGACGTTTGCCGAGGCCCGGGACATCCGGCTGCAGCGCTATGAGCAGATTTTTGAAGACTGGTCTCCCGGGGACTGCCAGACCTTCAGCGGACTGCTGGCCAGGCTCAACCGGAAACTGCAGCAAAAGCCAGACTAAGGATTGACGAATAATGACGAAACTGGTAGATTGAATTAATCATACAATTTAACTCGGAATTATATTATAGCCAAAGGGGCTGGTTCTGCATGAATTTTATCTTCTTTTCCCCGCATTTCCCCAAGAACAGCGCTGATTTCTGTACCCAGCTGCAGCAGCAGGGGGCGACGGTGCTCGGGATTGGCGATGCCGAATATGACCAGCTGGAGGACAAGCTGAAGTCGGCACTGACGGAGTATTATAAGGTAAGCAATCTGGAGAGCTACGAGGAGATTCTGCGGGCCGTTGCCTTTTTCACCTATAAATACGGTAAGATTGACCGCTTCGAGTCGCTGAACGAATACTGGCTGGAGCAGGATGCCGCTATCCGCACGGATTTCAACATTCACGGCACCAAGTCCGATTTCGTCTCCAACCTGAAGCAGAAGTCCAAGATGAAAGAATTCTTCCATAAAAGCGGTGTAAGCACCGTTCAGTTCTCCACCGGGACTACGCGCGAAAGCGTGGAGAGCTTCATCCAAAGCGCCGGCTTCCCGCTGGTGGTTAAGCCCGATCTCGGCTCCGGTGCCAGCAATACGTACAAGATTAATAACGAAGAGGAACTGCAGCACTTTTTTGACACCAAGCCGGAGGATGTAGCCTTTATTATTGAGGAATTCATCGATGGAGTCATCCTCACCTATGATGGGCTGGTGGATATTGACGGTAATGTGCGGTTCGCGGTCAGCCACCTGTTCGAGAATAGTGTCATGGAGGTTGTCAACACGGATAACCACCTCTATTATTTCTGTCTGAGAGATGTCAGCCCCGAGGTAGAAGAGGCCGGGAAGAGTATTCTGAAGGCTTTTGACATCCGGGAACGGTTCTTCCATATCGAGCTGTTCAAATCACACAAGGATGGCCGGATCATTGCCCTGGAAGTGAATATGCGTCCCCCGGGCGCCTGGATGACCGATGCCATTAACTTCGCATACGATGTGGATGTCTATAAAGAATGGGCCAGCATGATCGTACACAATGAGGTCGGCGGTCCTTACGAAGGCAAATATTACGCTGGCTATGCCAGCCGCAAAAGTCATAAGCATTACGCTCACAGCCATGAGGACATCTACCGCACGTTCGGCGGGCAGATTGTGAACTATGCCGAGATCGAAGAGGTATTCAGCAGAGCGATGGGTAACAGCGCTTATCAGTTCCGTTCTCCCGAGCTTTCGGAGGTCAGGGACATCAGAGGTTATATTCACCAAGAAGAGGGATAGGATGTGTTAACGGATGAGGATAAGCTACCATAAGGAGTACAGCCACAACCTGGGCAGAGACATGGAATATAAAATATACGGCCACGCCGGCAAACCGATGCTCGTCTTCCCCACGTCGCTTGGACGCTTTTATCAATATGAGGATTCGGGCATGATTGACACGCTCTCCTCCTTCATTGAAGCGGGCAAGCTGCAGATATGGGCCTGCGACAGTATTGATGAAGAGACCTTCTTCTCCACTCACTGGAATAATGAGGACCGGGTGCACCGTCATGAGCAGTATGATAAATATATCGCATATGAGCTGATTCCCGGCATCCTCCACCAGAGCAAGCAGAACAACGGCGGGACCGATCAGCGCATTCTGATCTCAGGCTGCTCTATGGGCGCTTATTACAGTGCCAGCTTCTTTTTCCGTTATCCGCAATATTTCGATACCTTAATCGCCCTGAGCGGCGTCTATTCCACCTATTATTTCTTCGGCGACTATATGAGTGAGCAGATCTACCTGAATTCACCGCTGCATTATCTGCCGGGACTGACGGATGATTATTATCTGAACCAGTACCGCAGCAGCAACATCATCGTCTGCGTCGGACAAGGCGCGTATGAGGATGAAATGCTTCATGAGACCCGTCTGCTTCAGGATGTGCTGGGGCGCAAAGGCATTCCGGCGCGGATCGACTACTGGGGGCATGATGCCGGTCATGACTGGCCGTGGTGGAACAAGCAGATTCATTATTATGTGGAAGGCTGCTTGTAGCACGTTTATAGAAAAAAGAACGGGACTGTCCAGTCATCATTGCAGATGACTGCGGCAGTCCCGTTTTTGGCATGCGTTCACCCGGTTCACGGCATAAAAAAGGAAACCGCCAGGTTCAGCAGTTTCCTTCCAGCACTTACAGCCGAGTCTTATTCAGGCAAATGCTCTGAACAGAACAGAACCAGTGCTGCTTCCTCGTCTTCTTCCATATCGAAATCGAGAACCTTGCCTGACGATGTTTCCTGCAGATCGTAGCTGACAATGCTTGTCTGCTCTTCTTCCACTTTCACAATTACGCGGGCCGAAACACCGTTCTCTACGTATAGCTCATCATCTTCCGGCACATCCAGGTTAATGACGAACTCATATCGCTTGCCGCTTAGTATTCCAAAAGGATCTCTTACGTTCTCCACGGTGTAGCTTGTAAATGTCAACACGTCGCATTCCTCATTTCTCAAATCACTGCCAGATTATTGTAACACAAGTAGAAACGCCTTTGCTGTCCTTTTAGACAGCATCGTACTTATGATGACAAACTGCTGCCTAATTTATCCGGGAAACTGCGCTGCCGGCACCTCTGCCTTGCCTTTGGTCTTCTTGATCTGCTTGCTGCGCAGCTGTCCGCAGGCCGCATCAATATCGACTCCGTGCTCCAGCCGGGTGCTGACGCTGACACCCTGTTTCTTCAGCGTATCGAAGAACGCCCGCACGGATTCCCGCTCGCTCCGCTGGTACTGGCTATGCTCATCTACCGGATTATACGGGATCAGATTCACATTCGCCAGCTGGCGCCGGTCTCCGATTAACTCCGCCAGCTCCAGGGCATGCTCCTCACGGTCATTGATATCCTTCAGCAGGATATACTCCAGGGTAATTCTCCGGTTGGTCTTCTCCAGATAATAATCAATCGCCGGCATTAACTTCTCTATAGGAATGGCACGGTTGATCTTCATGATCTGTGTCCGCAGCTCATTATTCGGCGCATGCAGGGAGATCGCCAGATTGACCTGCATATTGGCGTCGGCGAATTCTCTGATTTTGTCAGCCAGACCGCTGGTGGATACGGTAATGCCTTTGCCGGCAATGGCCAGACCCTTGTGATCCTTGATCGTAATCAGGAAATTCAGCAGATGCCGGAAATTATCGAACGGCTCACCAATGCCCATTACGACTACATGGCTGACCTTTTGCCCAAGACCGGCCTGATCCAGATCAAGCTGGACCTTCATAATCTGCTCGACAATCTCGCCGCTGGTGAGATCGCGGCTCTTCGCCAGCAGCCCGCTTGCGCAGAAGCTGCAGCCGATATTGCAGCCGACCTGAGTGGTGACGCAGACGGACAGACCGTACTTTTGCCGCATAAGCACCGTTTCAATCAGGTTGCCGTCTTGTAAGCGGAACAGGAATTTGACAGTGCCGTCAGCCGATTCCTGCTTCACATGCTCTTCCATCGTTTGAAAGACATAATGCTCTTCCAGCAGCTGTACACAGTCCGGGTTCATCCCCGTCATTTCTGCAAAGCTGGTAACCCTCTTGCGGTATAGCCATTCCCAGACAGCGGATGCACGGGATTTCTTGTGCCCATGCTCCAGCAGCCAGGCGGTCAGTTGTTCCAAAGTCAATCCATAAATGGATTCTTTATTCATTTCATATCCTCTTTTCAAAACTTTAAAGTTCAATCAATCTATTCTACCTTGCGGGGGACATTAGCAACAACAATAACTTATTGTCTCAAATTTTGTTTATTAAAACAAGGGGAAACGCTGCCGATTCCGGGTCTTTTCCGTGCACATACGCAGAAAAGCGCACCCCGCGATCCGGGATACGCTTCCTGCTTTTTATTTGAAGACGGCGAACTTTAGTCCCTGTGCCTGAAGATACTCAATGATCTCAGGAAGCGCCTGGACCGTAACTGCTTTTTCGTGCAGCAGATAGATGCCGCCGGACGGGTCCGTTATATGGAAATAACGGAGGACCTGCGGGGCATTATCGGCTTTCCAATCCTCGGGGTCCCGGTTCCAGAGCAGCAGCTTCATATGCTGCCGCTTCGCCTCAGCGGCCAGCTCATCATTGACTGCACCATAAGGCGGGCGGAAGATAGTTACCGCCGAGTTCATATTCGACTCCAATTCCCGGCTGGCCCGCTCCAGATTCTTGCGGTTCTCCTCAGGGCTGTTCCGTGTCATATCACTGTGATCCCAGGAGTGGCTGCCTACTGGCATGCCATGCTCATTAGCATAGCGGACCTCTGCCGGGCGGCTGCTGGCATTCTGTCCAATAAACAAGAAGTTCGCCGCCACACCATACTCGTCCAGAATATCTACGATCTGCCTTGTATACTGCGAGGGCCCATCGTCGAAGGATAAGGCCACATAACCCTGAGGCAGGCTGTATTCATAGCTGTTCCCGTCCAGTTCAATCTCTTCAACCGCAGTCTCCGGAGCAGCTGCTGGGGTATCTTCCGGAGCCTCTTCCGGGACTGCCGGGACTTCACTGCTCTGGTAAGCCGCCGTCTGGATCACCGGTATAATATTAATAAGGGGACTGCTGCTGACGTCCGCAGCTACGGCTGCCTGCAACGGGTCCTCATGGGCTTCTGCGCTGTTGCTGAACAGCTTGCCGTCCATGCGCAGCAGGAACAATGCGATGAGGCAACTGAACAGAATACCGCGCAGCAGTATGGCCCGGGCAGGCCGCAGGCTGCGGCTGCGCTTCAGATGTCCAGGTCTGTGCTGCGGCAATTCAAGTGACGGTACATGAGCAGCAGGCTCAGGCTCGGCTGGACGTTCTTCCTCCTGCCGCGCCTTCACAAGCTGCGAGGCATACTCCTCAGAGCAGGCATAATACAGCGTTTCGCTAAACGTCTGGTTCATTTTGATCAGGGAGCTGAAAAAGCTGTGGCGGAAGGGGTCCCATTTGGGATAGAGAGACAGACGCACACGCTGACCCGCGAAGGGGCCAAGCATACTCAATTGCACATATGTATATTCATCGATGATTAGTATTTGGCGGGCGGAACCGCTGCTGTGGGTTAAACCTACCTCCATCTGATAGACGCCCTGCCTCTGCTCAAGGGACAGCAGCTCTACCATCCGAGCAGCGTTCGCCGGGTGTACTGGCATAAGTCCTATGTATCTCCGTTGCTGTCGTTACGCTCTGCCGGCGGAGTGCTTCCGCCAAAGGGTACGGTCATGCGGTTGGTGAAATCGCTGATCATGCTGGAGAGGTAGGTTTTCTCCTGCCGGACCGTATCGTATTTCTGTTTCAGGTGACTGTTCTCTGTCTCCAGGCGCCCGATCTTCTCTTCGAGCTCATTCATCCGCTTCAGCTTCTCGGAGATGGCATCATTATGTTTTTGTACAAGATTGGCATATTTCTGCTGCTCCAGATCAATGGTGCTCTTGAGCTCATCCATTTCTCCTGACAGGGTCGTGTGCAACTCACGGTAGTCCTCCAGTACCTGGTCCACCTTCAGATTCTTCTCCACCAGCTTATGCTCTAGCTCCAGGATGCTCTTCTCCCGCTCTTCAATTACCTTGTTCAGGTTCTTGAGATCCCGTCCCAGCCTCTCCACATGACTGCTGGAATGATTCAGCCGGTCCTGCAGCTCATGGTTGTTCGTTTCAGCATGCGCTCTGGCCTGAATCATCTGCTCTACTGCAAAGACCAGGTCCAGCGACTTTTTATCCAGCTGCGCTTTGCCGACGGACACGAGGCCGGGAGCACTTTCAGCCTTCTCATAATTATCGCTATCTTCGGGCGGAAGTTCAGCCAGTTGAACCTTTTGAACCATACCCGGTTTGGCCGGTTTGTCCACAGCTTCTTTCTTCTTAAAAAACGGAGCCGCCATCTATATAATCACCTCATTATAAATGTCAAAATATGTCGAGCATGTACGAGTTTATTATAGTTGATTTAGCGGATGCGTTAGTGAGCCTTAGTATCTAACTTTACTAAATGTATCCAAAGGCCTAAGTTGCGCCTGCCAGCTGCTGTCCGGATCATTTCAGGATGAATCACCCCTGCCATTTGTACTGGTCTTTCCCGAAAAAAAAGGACCACACCGCGCCTGAAAATCCCGGATTATTCCTGCGTGTTGTCATAGCATCCTAAGGCCAGAGTAATACATCTCCCGGTTCAAATCCGGGATTTAACGCTTAACTGTACAGCAAACAGGCACCATCCTGACCGGACGGCACCTGCATGCATCATTATCCAAGTTACAGCGGGAACCCCGCCTGCAAATGGTCAAACAGCATAATTTCCTGAACAACAAAAAAACGCAGTCCGCAGGAAGCAGGGACCACGCTTTTCATCCAAACCATTATTTATACAGTACCTTCTCCACATTGTATTTCGCCTTAAGCTTGTTCACAATGTAAGTCTCATAAATTTCTCTGTCGACCGGGTCTTCCACGATGCAGACTTCAATCTTGGTAACTTCGTCACGGTGTGGCTTCATGACCGATACGTTATCTTCGAAGTGCTTCTTGATCCGCGGTCTCAGCTTGCGTGCCTTGCCTACAAACAGCAGCTCATCCTTGTCATTGTAGAACATGAAGATGCCGCCGGCTTCACGGGTGATCAGGTGAAAATCCGTAAATCCGTAAATATGGCTGAGCACAGGGTTCTCCTGCTTAAAAATAGTAACTTCCGGTGCCGGAATGGTAATGCTGATCATTAAGCTCACTTCCTCATTGTATATAGAAATAAATAGTATCACAGATTGGGAAACCTGACTATTTCTATCTTCTGCAGATTACTCCTGTTTTATGAGGGGATTTGCACATTTTCAGCTGCACGGTTCTGGAGGGAATGGATCGTTGCTGTTATCCCCTGTTCAAAAGGCGTGGCCGGAGCCGGCCCGGCTACCCGCTCGTACTTCGCACCGCTGAGCCGCAGCGGCTCCTTCGTCAGATACAGCATCTCGACAATCTCTTTCATTACCGGTACAAACAGGCCGAGCAGTGACAAACCTGCTGCGCCTAAAGGGATAACCAGTTTTGACCTTCCGGCGGCTTCGCGGGCAATCCGGACGATCTCTTTGCCGGAGATGACACCGGCTCCAGGAATGTTCCAGTTCTGCCCGTAGGCCTCCTCGCGGAGGGCAAGCTCCACCATCATCACTGCCGCATCCGGCAGATAGACGTATTCGCGCGGAACATTCATATTGCCGATGAACATCGCAGGTCTACCGGCAGCTATGGCTTCCAGCGTCGATCCGAGGTAAGAGGCTTCATTGGCCGTGGGGCCGTAATAATCCGGCAGGCGGACAATCATTCCCTTCGTGCCGCTCCAGCGTGGGCTGAAGAACATCCGCTCGAATTCCAGCTTTATTTTCCCCTTGCGGGTATGCGGATTCTTCGGATAGTTCTCGTCAATCGGCTGCTCATCCACTCTTTTGCCATACGGATAAATCCCGTCCACAGCCACTACCTTCACCCCCAGCCGGTTCGCGGCCTCCATCACAGCTTCACCCATCGGCAGCAGCTTCGCGGCCATTTCGTGATAAGGCACCGATGCACTGTGAAAAATAACATCAGCCCCACGCGCGGCCTTAAATACATCATCCGCACGGAACACATCTCCGGTCTGCAGGCTCAGCCCTGCTGGATTCCCGAGCTTGGCCGCGAGCTGTTCCAGCTTCGGCATGGAGCGCCCAAAGGCTACAGTCTTGATCCCTCTTCGAAGCAGCTCGGCAATAATCACCGTTCCTGTCCCTCCGGTTGCTCCCAGTACCATCGCTTTATTTATCATTTGAAATTCCTCCTGGTATAATGAATTGTTATTTATTATTATTTATTATTAGTGATTGATCACTAACTAAATAATAAAAATAAATGGTATATAGCTGAACTAAATTTAAGCTGTTAACTGAAATCCTGCACGAAATACAACATTCCACCCATGAAATCGGGCTAAATTGAAAATTGTTGTATAAAAGGCAGCATTCCATCTGATTCAGGCGGCTAAGCGGAACAATTCATGTATTTCGTACAACAATAATTACGAATCCCTCCATATCCATGAGCTCAAGTTGTAATACGTACAACATTATCTTATTCGTGGCTACTTCCCTACGCTCAGAATGAAAATGGTGGGCACGTACCACTATTTAGTTGCGTTCAAGCTTTGCTTGTTCTTTGCTTGTTCTTTGCTAGTTATCCATTGCATTATTAAGTTATTGATCAGTCACTACCTAAACTTAAAAAAATGATGATCCAGATGGATCGGGGATTAGGCGGCTGACTCTTACCTTTCGTGCTTACCTGTTGCTCTGAATATTGCTTAATCCACCTACTACGCTCGATGCACCGTTACTTCCGATCATCCTCCTGCCCGCGCCTATGCTTACAGATGCTTCGGCTTCAGCTCCGGCATTCCCAGCGTGAGGGCGATATTGCAGAGCATACCGTTAGCCATGAAGGTGCTCACCTCCACCTCAGGATGCGCAAACCCTGCTGCCGAGAACTTGCTCTCCATCAGACGGGTTACCTCCAGGATTCCAGCCTGCATCGACTGGCGGATAGCTTCATCCCGGATGCCGATCGCCTGCACCTGCAGAATAATCTCATCCGGATGGGTCTTCATCAGTTGCTCGTATACCTGAATGGCTTCTGCAAGTAACTGGTCTGCAGGAGCCTGAAGCCCTGAGAAGGTGCGGAGAATCCGTTCAAAAGCCCGCTCCAGCGCAGCAATGAACAGCTCCTCCTTATTCTTAAACAGCTTGAAGATATACGGCTGGGATATCCCCACCTTCTCGGCCACCTGCGCGGTTGTAGCCCGGTAATATCCATGTTCTGCAAACACAACCACAGCCGACTCCAGAATCTGCTCCCTGCGGTTTACGGGAACGGTCTCCTCTCCTTTGGAACGGATAGTGCCCGATTGCTTGTTCATATAGGTCTCCCTTTCTGCCGGAATGATAGGTGATCGTTTGGCTGTCTTTAGGTTATTGATCAATCACTTCCTTGTTTAGCAGTATATACTTCAATCTTTAAATAATCAACCCTGCTGCCGGAAAAATAAATATTAAACAAAGTCTCCCGGAGAGCAATCAGCACCTCACAAAGGTTAATTAAGACCCTCACCTCACTCACCGTTTCCGGCTAAATTCGCCTTTGTATTAGCAGCTGCAAAAATGAAAACAAAAGCAACTATTGCCTACCGACATACAGCCAAGCCCTTTCGCCTTGACAGCCGTGCAGCCTGAATCGAATCGCGCATCGCCGCACCAGCCCCCCTTTCAACCGCGTGCAGGGAGATTGCACGCGGCGCTAAGCCAATTATTTCCCATATAATTATTTATTTTGCCGGACCGGAGTTAGTGAGGGTGATGGAAAGGACATGTCATTGCTTCGGCGGCGCCCTGTTGTTCAGACTCCGCTGCCGGTTCATCCGTCTCCGCATGCAACGAGGCAGAGCCGCCAGCTTCACTGGATGGACCGGCTGCTACATCTAACTTGTCCGCGTACGCCTTCTTCTGGTACATGAAGCGCGGACTTAGATACAAATCTCTCATGGTGTTATCGTTCCAGATCGGTGTGGACGAAGGCGACATCGGGGGAATCAGCCAGCCCCATTTGCCTGATACTTCACGCCCCTCCCGCTTCTCCTGTTCCTGGAAGCGGACGAACTGATCTGCCGCTGTATGGTGATCTACAATACTGACCCCGGCCTGCTTGAAGGAATGCAGTACCGCGCGGTTCAGCTCCAACAGCGCACGGTCTTTCCACAGCGAGGTATTAGTCGAACGGTCCAGGCCCAGCAGATCAGCCACTGCCGGCAGGCGGTTATAACGTTCTGTATCCCCCAGATTCCGGGAGCCGATCTCCGTTTCCATATACCAGCCGTTGAAGGGCGCCGCCGGGTAACGGATGCCGCCGATCTCCAGGCACATATCCGAGACAACCGGAACGGGGTACCAGCGCAGGCCCAGCTCTGGGAACCGTCCGATCTCCGGATGAGTGAGCGGAATCTCCTGCACAAGTCCCGGCGGGACGGGGAACCAGCGGGGTTCCTCCCCGCCGATGCTGATGACAAGCGGCAGAATATCGAAGTCCCCGCCTGCCCCTTGCCAGCCCAGCTTCCGGCAGACCGCAGTGAACTCATCTGAAGCCGGATCACCGGCACGCGGCTGCTCCCCGTCCCCCGGATAGCCGGCATAACGGATCAGCTGATGATTCCAGATCCGGATAGCTCTATCCGGCTGCTCTCCGCTGCGGAATACGGTTATGACCGGCCGGATCCTGCCACCGTTATCCGCATGCTCCACATGCCGTAATAGCGCCTCGGCCACTTCCTCCACAGTCTCTGCCCCGCGCGCGTCAATCACTGCAAGTGAATGCCAGAACAGTCTTCCGATACAGCGGCTGTTATGACGCCAGGCCATACTCGCCCCATGGGTCAGTTCTTCCTCCGTATGTATATAGGTGCCCGTAAGAATCACCTCTTCATGTATATCTGCAAGACGCCGCTCCCGCTCACTCTCGGACTTGTCCAGCTCCTGGTAACATGCAGTGATGAAGGCTTCCGCCTGCCCGATTAATTCATCAATGTTAGGCTGCTGATCTATTCGATTCATTCTTTCACTCCTTGTTTCTGGTAAAATAATGTTGATCAACTCCGCTATTGGAGCGGATAACTACATGCTGGGGTGATGAGGTTGAGCAAATTCGGAATGTACGCGAAATTCACCGCTAAACCGGGTGAACGGGAGGCATTGGCTGCCATTCTGCTGGAAGCCGCAGCGGCGGCTGAGCCTGTCCAAGAGTGCGAGCTGTATATCGTGAACCTCTCGGAATCAGAGGCGGATATCCTCTGGGTCACAGAAGTATGGAGCAGTGCGGAAGCGCATGCTGCTTCCCTTGCCCTGGAGGCCACCCGTGCCACGATCCAGCGGGCCATGCCGCTGATTGCCGGAGTCGAGCCGGTCAAGCTAATACCTGTGGGCGGAAAAGGGCTGGCGTTCGGTTCAACTGCCCCATAGGCGGCTGAACCCTTATACCTTCCCTGAGATAGAGGCAAGGATTACTGCCTAGGGCTGCATTCCTTGCCTCTATTTCATGATGCCCGCCTTGCTGACAGCCCCGCTGCCATCCATACGCAGTTCCGCTTCAATCAGAGCACTTATTTCAGCTCCAGCTCAGCCAGCCTGGCGATAATCCGTCTTTTGCGGTATAGCATACGGGCAGCCTCCGTCACATCCTCCAGCGTCTTCCGGTTGAGATACGCGCCAAAGAACATGCCTGCAACCGGAACAGTCTGGAGCAGCTTTTTCCAGCCCCAATTGTCACGGTAGACCATAACAACCTCTTTCCAGCCCTGAATCTTCGAGACTGCCGCGTTCGTTCCGGCAATGATGTTGCCGTCCCCGCCGGCCTGCAAATTCAGCTCCCGCAGAATCGTCCGCTTGCCGACAATATCGGAGGATGCGAATTGCATCACCTTCACAGTGAATATCCGTTCCGCCTTATCCGTCGGATCGTAGCCATAGCATAGGCCAATCTCCTGGATGGCCTTCAATGAAAGGCCGAGCACAGCCGGAATATCGGCAGCAAGGGTGAAGATTCCGCCGAAGCCGGTAGTTGCCCCTTGGGCAGTTGCCGTATTCCGGCTCCTCTCTGAGAGCCGGAGCGCTGCCGCATCCATCACAGCCAGCGGATACGGCCCGGTGCCGGTACCCCCGGCTGCCACGCTTGCCTCCCCGATCAGCGTGCCTACCTTGCGCCCGGCAACCAGATAGTTGCCGCCATTCTGGATGTAGCTGCCCAGCTCATCCAGCAGCTTGCCTACCTTCTCATGAATAATCTTCGGTGTGATTTTATCAAGCAGCTTGAACGGCAGGCGGGTAATCCGGTCCCAGATCATCAGCTTATTCTGCTCTTTCTCCCACTTGGCAATCCGGGCAAGCTCCGCATGCAGTGTCTCCGGTGTCTCCAGCGGTACCCGTGAATCATTAGCTTCCGGCATATTTATGCCTCCCTTGAATGATGGTCTTGTCATGTTTGTTGCGTCTGCGTCTTAGTGGTATTACTACGTAGCCTTTCCCTGATCCGGTTCACGTAAATTATAGATGTGCCTGATACCTTATAACCTTATTCACTCCGAATGATTGCACAAGTTTGCATAAGCTGGCCCCTAATTAGATAAATAGCAAACAGGCATTCCCGGAGTAAATCCGGAAATGCCTGTTGCAGCAGTAACGCAGGTGCTTAATAGCCTGCCGAATTCAGGCCAGCTTCAGACTCGGTGCAGATCACGCTGGCTATTGCTCAGGCTTTAGCTCTGGCTTTAGCTGCGGGCTTGCGGGCTTTAGCTACGGGCCTTGCCGCCAGGTTCGTCCAGTGAAGCGAGTCTGCGTTTCTCTTCGGCCAGCCTGTCTTCAGTCAAGTCTACACCGTGTCCGCCGACTGATCCTTCGGGAGCATGGCGAACAGCTTCCTCCGCATGCTCCAGGCTATTCTCCGCCTGGCCCTTCATCTGTTCCGTCGGATGGCTTAACGCCTGAGTTACAGCGTTATGCAGCTTGGTCACAGAATCCTGCGCCTGATCCACTGTGCTGTTCGTCCGCAGACTGGATTCGTAATGCTTCATAAGTATACTTCCCCCTCAATCACGGTTTCTGTTCTTCTCTAGGATGGATTGGGGGCGTGAATCTTATGCAGGAATCCTGACAGCCGGTCAGCTTAGGGCTGATATTTGCAGGGTTGTGCTGAACAGTAACGGCAACTTATCGTGAGTGAAATCCTGGCTTAACCGGTAGCGTTCATTGTCCCCTTGTAGCTCAGTTCATTTCCTTACGGACCGTAGAGACGTTATTACCCTCGTAACGCTGACTTTCCCCTCCATGCGGACTGGAGGGACCTTATTCCTGCATAAGGAGGGCCAAGCAACTCCCGATGCACTCAATAACGGCGCTGGTGTCCACAACACCGCCAGAACATATGAGATTACCTAAATAACGTCCCTGGTGTCCATAAGCGCATACGGCGGCGGACTGTGATATGAGGCTTATAACATAAATTAGCAGCGAGAGCTTGACTCCCGGGCAGGCGGCATTATCCGGGGCTTTGCGTGCAGCCGCCGCGAACCTTGAGCGGCGGCTACACCAGAAACATGGCGGTTAGAGTCATCGCCGCCAGACCCAGCAGGACCGGCTTCAGATTGCGCCGGGCCAGCTCGAAGGGGCTGACGCCGCAGATCGCCGCGGCGGGAATGAGCGCCCACGGGATCAGGGTGCCGCCGCCGACCCAGATGGCGGCTACCTGCCCAAGGGCGGTCAGGGTCGCCGCGCCGGAATGGATCGCGGCGGCGAACAGCCCGGCAATCGAGCCGGCCAGCGAGATGCCGGAGAAGCCGGAGCCGTCGAGACCGGTGATCGCGCCGATCACCGTCAGCGTCACGGCTCCCACGGCGCCATTAAGCGGCACGTGATCCGCCAGGGCAACGCCCAGGTCGTTCACGATGCCGTGCGAGCCGTCCGGCAGCACCTGGCCGAACAGCCCGGTGAAGGCCGAGTCGCCAAGATAGAAGAAGGCGGCGATCGGGATGACCGGTCCGAAGACCTTGAAGCCGAATATGAATCCTTCAATGAGATAAGCCGTGATTTTCTCCAGCCCCTGGCCTTGGCCGCGGTGGGCCAGCAGGGTAACGACAATCAGGATCAGCACGGCGGTTCCGCCGACCAGAGCTGTAGCATCACCGCCCTGCAGGTGCAGCATGAACATGGCTATCACATCCAGGAGGAAGAGCAGCGGGATGGCGATGGCCAGCGCTTTTCGAAGCCCGGCGCTCATGAGTACCGGCCCGTCATCGCCCGTCCCGGCTGCAGACAACGGCCCTGCTGTGCCTTGGGCAGTGACCAGGCCGTCTCTCCACGTTCCATTCTTCTGGTCTCTGCGCATCATCCAGAAGGCAGTGACAGTAGTTACAACCCCCATCACGATAACCAGCGGAATACTTGCCTGCATGACGCTGGATACCGGAAGACCGGCAGCATCCGCAGTCAGCTTCGGCGCTCCCTGGATAATATAGTCGCCGGAGAGGGCGATCCCGTGCCCGAACAGATTCATTGCCACCGCTGCACCAAGTGCAGGCAGGCCGACCCGGACAGCGACAGGCAGCAGGACTGCACCGACCAGTGCCACCGCAGGGGAAGGCCAGAAGAAGAAAGAGGTCACCATCATGATCAGCCCGATCCCCCAATAGGCCATCGCTGGTGTGCGCAGAAACCGGGTGAGCGGGGATACCATCGTCTCGTTGATGCCTGTAATAATCAGAATCCTGCTCATCGCCACAATAATGGAGATAATCATAATGGTGCCGAGCAGCTCTTTGGTAGCATATACGAAGGAGTTGAAGATTCCCGACACCGATCCGCTGAGTGTAGCCGTTGCCAGCAGACCCAGCGCAAAAATCCCGGTCACGCAGATCATTGTCGTATCACGCCGCCGGATCAGCAGGGCCAGAATGAACACAATAAACACTAAGTACACCCAATGAATCGCCGTAAGCTGGATACCCATTATCCTGCGCGCCCCCTTTCCACTTCCTTATAGCAAGCTCAGTGCTATATGCTATGCAGGGGCATAGGCTGGTGTTCGTACAACCGGGCACGGCTGCGCCATCCTTATAAAAAAAGACCCCGGAATCCACGCAAAACGCGGATTCTGAGATCAATATATAGGTGTTTCTCTATTAAGACTGCCGGTTTGCCCTCCGCGCCCGGATGAAGGCCAGCTGCTGCAGCCGGTCCTGGGTGGAGCTTCCGCTCCACAGGCCAGGCTGACCGGCAGGGCCCCCGCTGCTCTTCCCTGCTTTTTCCGGTGAAGGGGCAGTAAGGGACAGGGTACAAGTACCATCCCTGTAGATGATCAGGCTATGATCAGCAGAGAGGTGATCTTTGGCGACATACTCATCGATGTAGCCGTATATTTTTCTTAAGGTCACCGGATCTTTGCTCATCTGCTGCAGGATATTCGGGGCAATCACAATCTCCCGCACATCATCCCGGGCTCCCTTGCCGGCACTGTCCGCACCCTTGCTCCCGTCCTTGGACACCGCTGTGATCCGAACAGACAGGCCGTATTTCTTCCTGATTCTGCGTGCCTGATCTTCAATGGCCGCAGCAACAGCTGCCAAAGTCTCCGAAAAACTAAGAACAGACGACTCTGCCGAAGCATGGGCCTCCTGATGCGGTGAACGGGTCAGCGAAGCGGCTTGAATCCGGGATATGGGAATATACATCGAACATTCCTCTTCTCGATAAAAGTTCAGGACAACTCTTTATCGGTGAAAAGAAGGAGATTGCTTAAACTGTTCTATTCTGTGCCCAGTGCGCCCGCCGCCGCATCCTCGCCGCCAAGCCGCCCGGAGGTGAAGGAATACCCCAGTCCGACGCCATTCCCTACATAAGTATCGTTAAAGAGTACGCCTTCGGACTCCACGCCCACGGCATATAGTCCCTTGATGGGCACACGCTTGTCATTCAGCACCTGGAACTTGGTATTTACAAGCAGGCCGCCCACCGAGCAGAGATTGTTGATCTCGGAAATAATTGCATAATACGGGCCGCTCTCACCCATCGGAAGCAGATATTCCTTCTTTTTGCCGAACTCGGTATCGATGCCGGTCTTCGCCGCTTCCTGATACAGCTTAAAGTCAGCAGCGAATACCGCAACGTCCATACCCGCATTCTTCGCCAGCTCCTCCAGGGTACTGCCTTTGAAGCCGTCACCGTTGGCAACCATGGACTCGAATACTTTATCCGCATCCTTCCAGGGCTGGTCCAGCGTGAATTTATCGGCAAAAGAAGCATAGAATTCCGGCGGCATTCCCGGCAGTCCGGGTGCCTTCAAGCCATTCATCCCCTTGGCCTTGAGGGCATCAATCTGCGCCTGCGAGAGGATGACCAGATGATAGGCTCCGTTAAAAGCACTCGTGTTCGCCGCTGCTACTGCGGTAAGTGTTGCCGCTTCATCTCGGAATCTCGCACCGGAAGGGCCGACATTCATCAGCGTTGGCAGGTAGGAGAGCATCAGCGGATAGCTGGCTTCGAACGGCTCATACTCCGCCTTCAGCTTGTCCGTTGCTCTGGCCAAGGTCTGGTGAAGCATTTGTCCCCCGAAGTTATCGGGAACCTTCGCCCCAATATCCCAGGACATTTGCAGCCCTTCGCCGATATTCTGTCCAAGTCCGCCATTGACGCCTTCGAAGCCGAAGGCTTCCTTGACCATCTCTTTATTGCCGGCATAACCGCCGGTAGCCATGACAATGCTTTTGCCGGTGATCTCAAGCACAGTTCCATCCGCCTTCCCGGCAACCACTCCGGTAACCTCACCATTGCTGCCTGTAATCAGCTTCTGGGCTGTTGTTTCGGTGATTACCTGTCCGCCGCCCTTTTCCACGGATTCTGCAAGCATCGCCTTCAGCAGATCCTGGCGGGTGTCATAGGCCGGTAACATATGCAGCTGTTCTCCGCCAAAGTTAAGGAAGGTAGTGGTGTAGCCCTTGCCAGTCAGCCAGTCATAGGTTTCACCCGACTTGGTCACGTACTGGCGGATTGCCGCTGCGTCTACTCTCCAGTGATTATTAACGATCCAGTCGCCAATCTCCTTCTCTACTTCCACTTTAAGTCCGCTGCTGACAGCGGCTGAAGAGTTGTAGAACTTACCTGCCCAGGACAGATTGCTTGCTCCGCCAATCGTAGCTGTTTTCTCAATAAGAATGACCTTTGCGCCTTTATCGGCTGCAGAGACTGCTGCAGATACGCCGGATGCGCCTGCACCCACGACAACGACATCCGCAGACAGCTGCTCCGTCTTGCCTTCTCCCGATTTCACTACGGCTCTCGATTTAAAAGCCTCCACGTTGCCGCCCGCCTGCTTCACCGCATCTTCAACGGCTGTCAGGATCGCCGTGCTCGACTCCGAAGCACCGCTGACTGCATCTATGGCCAGGGTCTGGCCGTCAATAATCTCTTCCTTAATCTTATTAATGGCCTCCACGCCGATGCCGGCCGTTTCGTTCTGGCTGACCACCTGGATATCCGTGATTACGGATTCGGCGTCGAGTGTAACCTCAACCTGAATCTTGCCGTCTTTGCCGTCAGCTTCCGCTTTATAGGTTCCCGCTTTAAAAGCTTCCGGTACCGCACTTGTATCCGCCGGCTGCGTAGCCTCCGGTGATGCTGAAGGCTGCTCCGATGCTGCCGGTCCGGCTGAATTATTGCCGCTGCAGCCGCTGATGAGCGACAGAACCAGGATCAGACATACGCTTACTTTTAACAACGGCCGTACTGCTTGCTTATGCATTATTTCTCCCCCTGTGTGGTTAGTGCAGCCCCGCTTCTTTCTCTATAAGAACTGCTGACTACGCACAGAGTGTAAACCTTGGTACAGCACCAAGGTCAATGAAATATATGTGAAATATTTCTCAAAGTATAAAGGCGGGCGGTTCCGTTTCTGCTTGTTTTGCCGGAATATTGATCTCCAGATAGGTTTTGTTGCAGCTGTTCGTGCGCTCTGTAAACAGGATTTTACCGCTGATATCCCCGCTGACCGTATACTTCTGCGCCTTCGCATAATCCAGCATGAATCCGAAGGACTCCCGTTCGAGGTATTCCTCATAGGTGCTGACAATCACTGCAGAGATGCAGGTTGCCGGCTCCAGATACTCCACACTGTCATTCAGGCAGACCTCAAGCTTCTGCTGATCCTCTTCCAGCAGGGCAAGCCCCCAGCTGTAATCCAGCTCTTCGGTTCCATAGATGCATTCTGTATTCTCAATACGGAAGGAATAGAAGGTGAACGGCAGCAGCTCCATCCAGGCCTGGACGGTTCTTTTGAGGCCATCCTTCTGCAGCAAATGGTTCTTGTTCGTCTGCTGAATCCGGTACATACCCGGCACTTGCTTGATTTTGCAGGTATAAAAGGATTCGCTGATCCCCCCAAGCTCGGCATGGATCTCCTGAATCTTATTCAGCAGCAGCGTGCTGCGGCGTATCTCTTCTTCCAGCTGCATTCCGGCAGCCGCTATCGACTCCACCACTTGCTCGGAAGGTGCGTCTTTAATCAGACCGGCCACATCCTGAAGCGGAATCTGCATACTCCGGTACCATCTGCTCGACAGTAAATTGCGCGCGTCCAGATCATTGAAATACCGGTAATTGTTATGCTGATCCTTCATCGGCCGGACAATATCATGTTTCTCATATAAGCGCAGTGTATCTGCCGTCACCCCTAGAATTGACGCGAATTCACCGATAGAATATTTCATCAGCAGCCCCCCAGCTTACTTGATCCCATTCTTTCATCAATTCAATGATAGAGGGTTTAGCCGGGAGACTTTGTGGATTATGTCACACGGGTGCTACTGCGCCTTGCCTTCGCTCAGGCTCGCCATCGTCTTATTGAGCCGCCGCTGCCGCGTTTCTGCCGTCTTGGCATCCTCAATCGAGAGGACAAACCGCCGTTTGTTCGTGTAGGATAATCCGTCCCAGAACTGCTTCGCTCCGGCATGCTGCTCCAGCTCCGCAGCCAGATCAGCCGGCACTTCCACTTCACGCGGCTGGGTATCCAGCGCAAGCTCGACTTCGATCTCATCACCGGCACTGACACCGGCGCCCTTGCGGTGCTCCGCACTGAGCGGAATCATGAACTGCCCGCCCATCGTCGCCACCGTGCTGGAATAGCTATATTCCCCGATCGTTACCTTCACCGCCGGCTTCTTGCTTGTCCCGAGCTCTTCCACCGCCCCGTCAGGAACCGGTATTCCCGTTGCCGTCTTGCCGCCCAGTATAACGGTTGTCCGGAATTTCATATTTATTACCTCCTGGATAGGCGCTTAGCCATTTTTATCCCCATTGTAGTGCAGGGAATGGAGCTTTTCCAGTCGCCGGTGACGGCGGCATGGTTTATACTTAAAGGTACTGAAGAATGTGACGAACGGAGGCGGCCGCCATGCCCGCGAATCTAACAGAAAAGGTAGCAGACCTCCCTTTATCGCCTGGCGTGTATCTGATGAAGGACAGTCTGGGCCATATCATCTATGTCGGCAAAGCGAAGCAGCTGAAGAAGCGGGTCCAGTCCTATTTCTACAATAACAAAGGACACTCGCCCAAGGTGAAGCAGCTCGTCAAGCATATCCGCGATCTCGAATACAGGCTGACCGATACGGAATTCGAAGCCTTCATGCTGGAATGCCAGCTGATCAAAGAGATCAAGCCGATGTACAACCGCAAAATGAAAAATCCGCTCGCCTACAGCTATATTTCCATCGTGGGCACTGCGCCGTACCGGCAGATCGAAATCGGCTATGAGCCCAGCACACAGGCAAATAGTCTCTCCTATGGTCCTTACACCAGCCGCAGCACCGTGGAGCGGGCTGTACAGGGCATTAAGGAATCGCAGAGAATCCTCTGCAGCAGTTCCCATTCCCGGACTACCCGCTGTCTCAACCATTCGCTAGGCTTATGCATCGGCATGTGCGGGGGCGGTGAGGCTCTGAAGCGGTATGAGGAGATTCTCGGGCAGATCATTTCACTGCTGAACGGGGGCGGCAATTCAATCATAAGCGGACTGGAAGCCCGGATGGAGGAGGCTGCGCTGCGGTTTGATTTCGAAGCAGCTGCCAAGTACCGGGATTACCTCGGGGCGGTCCACTCGCTGCTGCACAAGGAGCAGGTGATCGGCTTCACCGGAGAGAACAAGAATATTATCGTGCTGGAGCCGGTGGACGAGCAGTCCCACAAGCTGATTCTCATCAAGGGCAGCGTGATTCTCTACCGTACCCGGCTGGCGACTGAAGCGCTGGACAGCGGACAGCTTACTAAGATGATTACCTCTGCCGCATTGGAGCATTTCCGCAGCAGCAGCCTGATTGCGGCTACAGAAGAAATGAGCCGCCATAAGATCGATGAGGCCCAGATCATCTACAGCTATCTTAAGAGCAGCTCCGGCAATTACCTTCTGGTCCCGCAGGAATGGCTGGAGGATAAGGATACCGCCGGGCTGGAGGAAGGGATTAACGGGCTGATCGGGAGCGCATTATAACCAGCGCTGATACCGGCTCTCCAGGTGATACAGGAATAGACCGTTAACCTACTCGCTGCAACAATAAATCTCTGCAACAATAACCCGGGACCTCTGCACGCAAGCAGCGGTCCTGGTTTCTAATATAGATGAACATACGGCTGCAGCCTTCCTCTGCTTGAGGGCCACAGGCAGTCCTGACTAATAGGTTACACTTGCGCAGTAGGACGGATCACGATCTCGTTCACATCGATATCATCCGGCTGTTCAATCGCGTAGGCAATGGCACGCGCTACTGCATCCGGTGTCATCGCCAGCTTATCGCGGACGGCGGCAAGCTGATCTCTCACTGCCGGGTCTGTCACACTCTCCGTGAAGCCGGTCTTGACGATACCCGGTGAAATGATGGTGACGCGCAGCTTGTCGCCCGCCTCCTGGCGCAGCCCCTCCGAGATGGCGCGCACGGCGAACTTCGTTCCGGAGTAGACGGACTGGTTAGGAACCGTCTTGTGTCCCGCTGTAGACGCGGTGTTCACGAAATGTCCGTAGCCCTGCTCACGGAAGACCGGCAGCGCTGCGGCAATACCATACAGAACACCTTTGATATTAACGTCAATCATGTCCTCCCAATCCTCGACGCGCAGATCGTCGAGCGGGGAAATAGGCATCACTCCGGCATTGCTGACGAGCACATCTATCTTCCCGTACCGCTCACAGGCAAGTGCAACGAGTCTGCTTAGATCCTCCCGCTGTCTCACGTCCGTGCTTGCATAAACGGCTTCGCCGCCATTGTTCACAATGCGTGCCGCCAGCGCCGCCAGGCGGTCCGCTCCGCGCGCTCCAAGCACTACCTTTGCCCCGCGCTCCGCAAGGAGCAGCGCTGCCGCTTCCCCAATCCCGCTGCTCGCACCCGTAATGACGACAACTTTATTCCCAATGCTCATACTGCATCCTTCTCTCTACGGTCTAATGGCCTTGCCTGTTCATTGTAAGTAAACAGCAGCCCAATCAGGTAGACAGATCGCCTCCGATTCTTGCCTAATCCTCTCCGGTGCGGATATAATTAGCCATTAGACCTTCGCGGAAAGGAGCAGTGAAGCATGAACGACATCTCCTCCCTCTCTACTCTCCCTGCCCATTTACAAGAACTGATTCTGCTTATTCAGCGTCATGCGCCTTCAGAAGGAACACATGCTTCATCCGTGCCGGAGCTATGCTTCAGACGCGCAAGCCAGGTGTCCGAGCCGAGACATTCGGTCAATACGCCTTCGTTATACGTGATTGTACAAGGCTCCAAGACAGCTTCGCTGGCGGGAGATACTTACATATGCAGTCCGGGCAGCTACATGGTCAGTCCGGTGCATCTGCCTGTAGTCGGGATGATTACGGAAGCCTCGCCGGAGCTTCCCTATCTGAGCCTGCAGTTATCTATTCGTCCGGAGGTCATACTGGACATCAGCCACAGCAGCGGTCCGCAGCGGGAAGCAAAGACAGAACGCGGTATCCTGCTGGGCCAATCCGATACACCGCTGCTGGAGGGGCTGGTCCGCCTGGTCCGTCTTCTGGATACCCCTGAGGATATTAAGTTCCTCACGCCGATGATGATCCGCGAGATTCTGTACCGTGTGATGAAAGGGGATCAAGGGGCTATCATCAGCCAATTCTCCATTGCCGGCAGCTATTCGTATAACATTTCCAAAGCTATACATCTAATTAACCGCGATTACTCCAAGCCCCTTGTGATTGAAGAATTGGCGAAGGGAGCCAATATGAGCCCTTCCTCCTTGCATAAGCATTTCAAAAAGGTCACAGCAATCAGCCCCCTGCAGTATCAGAAGGCCATCCGGCTGCAGAACGCACGCCGTTTGCTGCTGTCAGAGGGATTAGAAGCCGCTGACGCGGGCTTTCGCGTGGGCTATGAGAGTCCTTCCCAGTTTAGCCGGGAGTATGTCCGCATGTTCGGGCGTCCTCCCATGAACGATGTTAAGCATCTGCGCAATACCTTAAGTGTTCACGTGGATGAATGAATAGATAAACTGGGAGCTATCTGGCATCGGTTATTCAGATACACATTATTTCAGCAGATTGTTCAAGAAATATGAGGGCTTGAGTAACCCTATTACGGTATATGCTGTATGCTTAATTGCACTTTGTACAACTAAATCTTCTGATTTATAACCGATTATCTGTTTAGTTGTATTTCGTACAATTAAACTGCCATTTTAACCCTGGTCATCCCCTTTAGGGCAGATTTAGTTGTACAGACTGCAGTTATAAGAGGCAAGCAACCCTTTTCGCTGTTTTTAATTGTACAAAATACAACTATCATTAAGCGGACTTTTTAACAACGGGAATCCAGACTTCCATTTCATACATGTTATTGCCCCGGTCATACGTCATTTCAAACTCAGGACCCTCTGTGGCTTCATAATTCGAGCCCGGGAACCATTCCCCCCAAATACGCTTCCATAAATCATGAATATCGCTTTCACCATCAGGATAAACGCCGGTCGTGAAAATTGCGTAGGTTTGCGGAGGGATTTGCAGCTGTTCGAAGCCTTCCGGCAAGCCGCTTTCGGGTACAAAATATCCGATCATGTATGAAGATTTCTCACCCTGCTTGTTATACATTACCGCATGAATTTGGCCGTTCTCCCCCAGTCCTGCGGCAGCCCGAATCCGGTCCACATCTCCGCCAGCAATACACCGGGTCCAAAAGGCAGGGATTTCAATAAACGGATTCTCGCCATCGGCATTAATTACAGTAGATACGCCAAACATTTCAACAGCTTGTTTTTCTTCGATTTTATAGTTCACTTCTACATCTCCCCGAATTGAAAGTTGAAAGGATAACCGGGGATAAGCCTTAAGTGAGACGCCCTTGTCGCGCGCTGACATTGGCATTACACCATGCATTTTTTTGAACGCTCTGGAGAAGGCTTCGGGAGATTCGTAACCATACTTCATAGCGATGTCGATAATCCGGGTTCCGCCTTGCTGCAGTTCAAAGGCTGCAAGGGTCATCCTTCTGCGCCTGATATACTCTGAGAGCGGCACATCAGTTATGAACGAGAACATCCGCTGAAAATGGTACGTTGAGCAGCAGGCAATCCTGGCCGCCTGATTGAAATCAATCACATCAGCCAGATGTTTTTCTACATATTCCATTGCGTTATTCATGCGGTCCAGCCACTCCATACCGGTCCCTCCTTTCAAGTCTGATTATAGGGGAGGATGAGACAGGAAACCTTGCAATCCATGCACCGAAATATCATGTTCGATACTGCTTCTATAGAATCCTCTAACCGGGACGTTTATTCCAGCCGCAAAGGCTAGGGAGTTATTTGTCGTATCTCTTTCAAAAATTTAGCCGGCAATGTCACAATATGAACAGATGGTTCGTTGTACAGAGCATAAAGGGGGTGAGAAGCTTGGAGAACGCCGATCTGCAGGAACGGATTTCAGCCGTGCTGGCAGGGGATATCCAGAAATTCGAGGGCATTATGCAGGCTTATCAGCGGCCGATTTTCTTCTATTGCTATCATATGCTGGGCCAATATAACGAGGCGGAGGACTGCGGACAGGAAGTGTTCCTGAAGGCATACCGCTCTTTGGGACAATATGATCCTAATCTCCCCTTCGGCGCCTGGCTGTACACCATTGCCTATAACCAGTGTATTGATGTGATCCGCAAGCGCAAGCTGACGAAATACTTGAGTCTGTTCTACCGTGATGACCAGGAGAACCGGCCGGTCGATCAGCATATGGAGGCTAATTACCCGGACGCTGCGGTGCAGCAGGCGATGGCTATGTTAACGGCTGAGGAGCGTAACTTACTGCTGCTGCGCACCGTGGAGGAGCTGAGCTATCAGGAAATCAGCCGGATGCTTCACCAGAATACCGCGCGGCTGCGCAAACGATATGAACGTTCGGCCAAGAAATTCAGGAAGTATTACGCTCAGGCGAAAGGAGTGAAGCATTATGGATACGGACAAGGATCAGGAGCTGAAGGAACTTCTTCATAACCCGCGATTTTCCCATCCGGATATATCCGGGGAAGTGATGAAGAGGTTATACGCAGGACATCAAGTGAAGGGGGCCTTCTGGATGAAACATAAAATTAACCTATTGGTGGTTGCGGGCATGCTGCTCACAGCTTCCACCGGATTTGCAGCCGTTCAATATCATTCGCTGAAGAACAAGCAGGGTGAGGTCGTATATCAGGTCAAGCCCGCGAAGGCGTTCCCTGCCTATGAGGAGGAAGAGCTGCAGCGCTTGAACCTCAGCCATGAATTAGGCGAAGCTTTGCTTGAGAAGGGTACCGCTGCTATCTTCTACGTCTTGGACCATAACCCGGACGGGAAGCTGGATACGGAGTACAAACCGTTAGTCTATACCGACCTGTCTTCGCTCCGTAATAAGTTATCGGCTCAATCTTTGACCGTTGCCGACAAGCTTCCGGGAGGTTATGAATTCCAGACAGCCACCGCTTACTTCAAACCGGTCACCCTGCTCCACCCGCCTACCCCGGACGAAGAAAAGGCTATAGCTGATCAGCTGCGCAAGCAGGCCGAGGCAGCGGGCAGAAACTACGGGATAATGCCGGTAGAGCTGTCGGACCAAATCCTCCATTTAACTGCGGTCTATAAGCAGGGAGAACAGGAAATTAAGGTGACAACAACAAGAAGCGAAGGCGAATTCACGGCTTATGTAGATGAACAAGTGGATTTCACCGCAGAAAAAGCAGTCGTCAACGGTACTGAAATGATCTTCACCAAGTATAAAGGCGGCAATAGCCTAACGTGGTCAGCCGCGGTTCCGGGAAGTAGGGACACCTATCAGTACCAGATTGATGAGATGAGCGGACAATTCTTAAGCAAAGAAGCACTGATCGCCATCGCGAAGCCGCTTCTGCATTGAAAAGAATACGAATTCTTTTCCCGGATGTACCTCCAGGTTCAGCAAACTATATTCAGATATTTCTTAGCTTACGATTTGAACATAGCCCGGCTTGAGGTCTGGGAATTAAATACCCGCGCAGCCGGGCTATACAGATCCTTGGGATTCACCGAGGTGGAGCAACGGACCATGTTCCCGGGGATCACCTTATAGCCGCCGCTGCATTGCTATCAATACACCGCCTGCGGCTCAAAGCGGCCGGTACCTTTTAACGTATAGTCAAAAAACTGCAGAATCAGCGCATTCATCGTCTCTATGCAGTAATACTTATCAATATCTGCTTGCCCGCGCTGCAGCTTATTCGCAAGGATAGGCGAGAACAGCGGAAGATCGGTCAGGCTTAAGTGCTTGGCGCCTTGAAAATGAACGGTATACGCATCCTTAAAGTTTGGATTATCGGTCTCATTCGCCGCGTAAGCCGAGTTCCTCCCGAGCTGTTTCCATACATCGTCCGTATAAATGTTCAGCAGCGGTACGTGATAAGGTTCATTTTTTGCCGCCAACTCATTCATCTCAGGGTCATACACAAGCTCGCTGAAGAACGGGGCATCGAGATTCACCACAGCATCCACATCGCTGCGCTCCCGGCCGAGCGCCACGCTTGCCGCACCGCCCATGGAGTGGCCGAACACGCCAATTTGCTCAGTGTCGATCAGCTGATATACGGGGTCCTGGTCACTTACTGCCTTCTCCAGGATCGTATCGATCACCAAATTCATATCCCCGGTCCGCAGCTTCATCCATTTTTGCGTAAGTCCGTACAGCTCTTCCATCGTGTAGATGCCATCTTTGTTGGAATCGTTATGCTCCCGCAGATAATCTGCATTAACCATAGTGATCTTCCCGTCCACGCTCTGTGTATAAAAGGAATGGTAAGGATGATCGATAGAAACTACTACATAGCCGTGACTGGCCAGCTCCGTAAACGTTGAAGTGTTGCTTTCCCTGATTCCGTATGCCCCATGAGAAAAGACCACCAGCGGATAGGTACCCCCGGCATTGCCCGGATACCAGAATTCCACATTCACAAACCGGTTCTCCCCGGTATCCGTAAATTCTTCAATCCGGTTAGGGTCAGTATACGTGTAAACAGCCGTTCTGACCTCATATTCCCCGGTCACTTCAGGTGCCCGGTACTGCGGGAATAGAATGGGCGGTATAAGTGCGATTAGCAGTGCCACAGCGGTTATAATGATTTTCCACACCCTGGATGAACGTTTGGGCGTACGGGGCTTCGCCTTACTTCGGATAAGATCAATTGAACCCTTCAGCGCAAAAATGAACAGCAGTGCTGCCAGCAGTACCCAGCTGAAGCTCCAATCGATAACAGGGGACAGTGTCAGAATAACGAATACGATAAACAGGGTAATTCTAATCCAGCTTTTGAGCTTGCCAAGGCTGTGCATAGGGGGATTCTCCTCTTCCAGTTAAGTTATGACCTCATCATAAAAAACTGCGAAAAGGGTGTATATAGATTTACGGTAAGCTGTAGCTACAGGGCAATAAGATGCAGAATAACCCCACAAAGTGGGGCACTGGCTTCGGGATTAATCGTGAATTTCTTGCTTAACAGCCTTAAGTCTCTCGTTAATTTGCTCTGCTTCCTTCTTATCCTTCCCATAGGACAGCACCCGGACTACGGCATATACCACGGCAATTTGGAGTGCAAGAAGGAGTGCGCCGGGCACACCAGTCACAACTCCGATCAGGCTGGCAAGGGAGATCAACAGAATCTCCAGGGTGAGAAAATGAACAACGATTCTAACACGCATGGCCCGCTCGCTTATCTCATGTGGAGTGTACCAGATGATTCCCGTTAATGCCCCAAGCAGGGAAAAGCCCATAATCGTATAGATCGATATCAGGTCAAATGCGAGCTCCGGGATATAAATCTGCCGCAGCACTGTAATGATAATCATGATGGATGCGAAGATGATCAGAAAATCGCGGATGATGTCTTTGACAAAATCAGATAACTTCATGCTGTGATCCCTCCCCCTATAATCCAAGTCTTTGTTTGAGTGCCGGCACATACTGTCTTGATATCACTACACGTTCCCCGTTATCAAGCAAAGCTGTGAACCGGCCGCTGAGGGACGGACGCACACTGGCAATCTTGGCGATGTTCAGAATCGTGGATTTGGAGGCGCGGAAGCAGTTCTTGTCTCTGCATAGCTCCTCCAGCTCATACAGCTTCTGCTTCACTTCATGGACCTGATTCTCGCTGTAGACAAATACTTTGCCGTCCACGGCTTCAAAATAATAGACATCACTGAGCTTGATACGGCTGAGCCGATCCTCCTGATATCCCAGGATGATCAGGGTTTCTGTCTTCAGCTTATTTACGATTTCAGAGATCTCTTCATCGACTTCATGGCACCGGATGCGGATCTCCTCTTCTTGCTCCCTGCTGATTTGCTCGATGGAAATTTTGATAGGATCACCTGCAATAGTTCAGATTCAATTCCCGCTGCCTGTTTCATTCTCATGATAAGGGAACGGTCTGATAGCTACAAGGGGAAGGATACACAAAAAGCTGTCCTCCGGTTTGACCGGTCGGACAGCTTGGTATGAAACGGGGCCTGCCAGGGATGTGATGCCTGCCAGTGCTTACTTTAGAGCATTCGCCTGCCTATCATGATACCGTCCTCTGGGTACGACCAGCGGAGAGCCCGAGACCGGATCAGCGATTACCGTGCAATCCAGCCCGAAGATCTCTTTGACCCGCGTGCCTGTAATCACCTCTGCAGGCGTACCGGCAGCGACAAGCTTACCCGTGTGAAGCGCAAAAATATAGTCGGCATACCGCGCAGACAGGTTGATATCATGCAGCACCATTACAATCGTCGTTCCGTGCTTGCGGTTCAGATCGGTGAGCAGATCGAGAATCTCGACCTGATAGGTAATATCCAGGAAGGTCGTCGGCTCATCGAGAAACAGGATGTCCGTCTGCTGGGCCAGCGCCATGGCGATCCAGACACGCTGCTGCTGGCCGCCCGAGAGCTCATCGATGTTATGATTGGCAAATTCGGTGATATTCATAATCTCCATCGCTTCGGCAACAGCCTCATAATCCTTCCTGGACCATCCGCCAAGCAGGGACTGATGCGGAAATCTGCCCCGTCCCACCAAGTCGGCGACAGAGATTCCTTCCGGAACAATCGGAGACTGCGGCAGGAGCCCAATTACGCGGGCCAATGGTTTGGCGGGCATTTTGGAGATCGGCTTGCCGTCGAGGGTAACCTTACCCGAGGTTGGCTTGATAAGTCTGGCCATTGTTTTGAGCAGCGTGGACTTGCCGCAGCCGTTCGAGCCGATAATTACACTGATTTTATGATCAGGAATCACCAGGTCTACACCGTGGATAACCGTCTTATTCTCATAGCCCGCTACGAGCTGCTCGGCCCCGAAATGATGTGTCTTGTTCATTATAACTCTCCCTTTCGATTCATCCGGATTAACAGGAAGATCAGATATGGCGCTCCGAGTAATCCGGTAATGATGCCTACAGGGAATCTGTACTCAAAAGCAAATTGTCCGATCAGATCGGACGCCAGAACCAAATTAACTCCGACAAGACCCGCCGGAAGGATATTCGAGGCACCTGTTCCAACGAGTCTCTTCGCGATCGGCCCCGACAGGAAGGAGACAAAGGCAATCGGTCCTGTAGTAGCCGTAGCAATCGCAACCATACAGACAGAACTGACAATCAGCGCAATTCTTGTCTTATCTGTGCTTACGCCGAGCGAGGTGGCCGATTGTTCTCCAAGCTCAAGTATACTCAGATGCTTGCCCAGCAGGATGATGATTGGCGTACAGATGATTACGATGATCACCAGCGGCGGAAGCTCGCGCATTTGTGAGCCGTTGAGACTGCCGGTCAGCCATCTGATGGCTGAGGGAACATCTTTCTCGGAGCTAATCAGCAGCAGATAGGAGATTACAGCATCCAGCATAGCCTGCAAGCCGATCCCGATCAGGATTAACCGCCCGATGGAGAAGGTCTTCCCTCTGGATAGTACATAAATCAGCAGCACCGTGGCCAGACCGGCAATTACCGAAGCAAGGGAGATAACCGCTCCGCTTGCCTGAAGTATGACGATGCAGTACACCGCCGCCGCGCTTGAGCCGGACGTAATGCCAATCACATTCGGGTTCGCAAGCGGGTTACGCAGCATCGTCTGGAAGGTGTATCCCGCTATGCCAAAGGCAAATCCGGCGAACAGTCCCGCCAGCATCCGCGGCAGCCGGATAATATTCACCGCGAAAGAGACTCCCTTGAGCTCCTCTCCGGAGAGCGCCCGGATGACATCTGTCACCGGATAGATCGTATTCCCGAGCAGAAGCATCGCGCAGCACAGAATAAGTGCAAGGACTGCGAGGAGGCTGGTCACCAGTATGCCCCGGCGGTGTCTGCGGCGTCTGCCTGCAATAATATATTCAATCGCCTGATTTGTCATAATGACCGCACTTTCGATTTCATCGCTAATAGAATTAAGATCGGCGCCCCTACAAACGCTGTAACTACACCGACTTCAAGCTCCCCGGGGCTTCCAATAAGCCTGCCGCCTACATCCGATATCGTCAGAATAATGGCTCCGGTAACCGCTGACATAGGGATAACGAAACGCAGGTCTGATCCAAGGATAAGACGTATGACGTGAGTTGATAACAAGCCGATGAAGCCGATCGGCCCGGCCAGGGCGGTAACGGCACCGCATAACAGAACACCTGCAAGCGCCGCAATGAGCCGCAGTGTGCCTGTCCGCACACCCAGACCCGTCGCCACATCATCGCCCAGTGCCAGCGCATTCAGGGCCGGAGCCGTAATGAACGCGATCAGCATACCGGCGAGCAGGAACGGGATAAAGGTCGTAATGCTGCTCCAGGTTCCCGAGCCGACGCTCCCCACCTGCCAGAACCGGAACTGGTCCATAACATAAGAACGCGGAATCATGATGGCTGTGACCAGAGAAGATAAGGCAGCGCTTATGGCAGCACCCGCCAGAATGAGCTTAATGGGCGTGGCTCCGCCACGTCCCATTGAGCCGATTCCGAATACGAATACAGCAGTAATCGCAGCTCCGGCCAGAGCTAACCATATATATTGGTTCGCGGAGCTTATGTTCAAGAACGCAATTCCGCAAACCACAAACAAGGATGCTCCCGTGTTCACTCCCAGTATGCTCGGGTCGGCAATCGGATTGCGGGTAACCGCCTGCATCAGTGCTCCCGATACTCCGAGTGCCCCGCCGCACATTAAACTGAATACCGTCCGGGAAATCCGCTTGCGGACTACGTTTGCCCCGTAGCTGTCCACCTCCGGATGAAATAAACCATCGATCAGTTCATTCCACCCCACGTGACGCGCTCCCAGTACAAGGGAGGCTATCACGCATAAGACAAGCAATACCAGGCAACTCATCAGCACCAGGGTAAAGTTCTTCGGGATATGCAATTTTAGCTGTTTATCGTCCGAAAGCGGTGAACTATTCATTTATTTTATCAATAGCTCCTCCAATTAAGGCAAGGTATTCATCAATCGTGTATGCAATGGACAGCGGGTTAGGCGTACCAGCTGCTACCAGCGGTGTATCACTGTCGATGAAGGCAACCGAACCTCTTTCAATGGCAGGGATTTTGCCCAGCAGCGAATCCTCCTGAAGTGTCTTGAGCAATTCGTCATTCCCATAACCAACGATAAGATCAGCATCGTACAGGGCTTCCACATTCTCTGCGCTTAAGCTCAAAGAGTAGCTGGTAGGGTCAGTGATCTGGGAGGTAATACTTTCCGGGTACACCATTCCAAGCTCATACAGGAACGAGACACGGGAATCCACAGGCGTATAAATATGCAGTTTGGACAGATCCTCAGCGGAGAAGTTAACCCAAACCACTTTTTTACCGTTAATCTGCGGATATTTGCCCGCCTTTTCGTTAACCAGGACTTCGGTGTCCTTGATCAGCAGCTCCCCTTCTGCCTTCATGCCCATCCCTTCTGCATTTAACAGGACCTGCTCGCGCCAGGTGGTTGCCCAAGGAGCCGTCGGATAAGCGACTACCGGAGCGATCTGGCTAAGCGTATCATAGTCTTCCTGTGTAATTCCGGAGTATGCGGCCAGAATGACATCCGGGTCTGCATCCGAGATGGCCTCGAAATCAAGACCGTCGGTATCCTGGAACACATTCGGATCAGTTACATTAAGCTCCTTCAGCTTATCTGCTGTCCAGGGCAACAGTCCGCTGTCATCCTGAACGCCGAAGTTCGCTGCCGAGAAGCCTACAGGTACAACGCCAAGCGCGAGAGCCACATCATGGTTCGCCCATTGAATGGTCACTACGCGTTCAGGCTTGCTCTCAAGTACAGCTTCGCCAAGCGCGTGCTTGATGGTAATCGGATACTGCGTAGCATCCTGGGAGGCTGGTGCTTCTGTAGCAGCCGCTTCAGTAGATGCCGCAGCAGTTGCAGCCGGAGATGGTGAAGCGGCTGAATTAGACTCCTGATTTGAGCATCCAACCAGCGCTATAGTTAGTGCAAATGGAATTAATAATGTTTTCAAAGAGAACTTTCTTGTTGTGTTCATGCGTGGACCCTTCCTTATCTTATAATGTATTTTTTTGTTTTGCTGCTGACTAAACGGCGGAGTGACCCCTCATCCCAAAAAATATTGTGCAACTTTATACGATAATGAGAATCATTATCGATAAATATATAGTTGCCTGGACAGGTTGTCAATGTAAAAAATGGATTTCGCACGAAAAAAACCGCAAGCGTAACACCTAAGCGGCGCCTGCTTGCGGGTAATTTTACGGGTAGGCAGATGGACGAATTGCCTTACCTTACAACCTTTTAGTCAGCGTAATGGAATGATCGGCTTGCACCCGCCATTGTCGGCATCAACAAGGTCATGCTTAACATGGGAATGATCCATTTCTTCATTGTCATCTCGCTTCACTCCTTAGGTTAGTGTTATGAGTGTTACGCGGACGGTTCAGGTATGGATCACCCATAGATCAATAAAAATCCCCACACGCTAGATTTAGCAAGTGGGGATACTTTGAAAGTAGGCATCATAGGACGCTATGCCGGGATAGGAAATTAGGCCAAAAGCTGGCGTACACCTTCACTAAGCGGTGTAAGCGGACGGTTCAGCAGCTTCTCCAGGTCACCGCTCTCGATATTCAGTGCACCGTCGCGGATCGCGCCTTGGATGGCAACTACAATCGGCAGCGCAGCTTCCGGTACACCTGCACCGGCCATGATCTTCGCATAAGTAGCGTCATCTACTTGCTGTACGTTAACCTCTTGCCCCAGTACCTCACCAACCACGGCTGCCAGCTCTGCCTGGGTGAGCGGTGTGCCGGACAATTCGTAGATGACATTCTCACGGCCTTCACCGGCCAGAACCGCGGCAGCCGCCTGGGCATAATCGCTGCGTGTGGCCCAGCCGACCTTGCCGTCTTCTGCTGAGGTCAGCCAAGGAGCGCCGGCTTGGACTGCCTGAATGGAGCCAGCTTCATTCTCCAGATACCAGTTATTGCGCAGGAAGGCATACGGAATGCCGGATTCGCGGATGAACTCTTCGGTAGCACGGTGTACCGGTGCCAGGAACAGGGAGCTGTTATCGGCATCGCCTACGCTGGTATAGACGATGAAGCCTACACCCGCACGGACAGCGGCATCCACAGCGGCCTTATGCTGGCGGATACGTGTATCATTGTCACCGTCTGCCGAGACAATCAGCAGACGCTCTACTCCGGCAAAGGCTGCATCCAGAGTCTCCGGCTGATCAAAATCGCCATGACGGACATCGACTCCGCGTGCTTGCAGCTCAGCTGCCTTCTCCGGATTTCTGACACTGGCTACAATATTCTCAGCCGGTACGGTCTTGAGTAATGTCTCTGCTGCGATGGAACCAAATTGACCCGTTGCTCCTGTTAATGCGATTTTCATTTCAATTCCTCCATTATGAGTATCTTTTATTTGAATAGCAGTTGTTATTTCCCGTAAACATAGGTGATTTACTCTCCTGTAACTATTGTAGTTACATGTTGACGGAATGTCAAATGAATTGTTTCATCAGCTGATGACAGGTATGGAATGTGCATAACGCTGAATGGTTAGCATTCCCTTATCATGCTATTCTTAATAGACAAATTCCCTTTCAGAAAGGTTCTGCATAATGGAGAAACAGAGAGAAAGCATCTATACACGCTATGTTCCGGGATTGACTCCGGAGTCTGAATTCAATGGTGAGGCCTGCCAGCTCATCTTCCAATCCGGCAAGCTGCTCGTTACGGAGCCGCCCTCTGCTCCCGGCATCCCTATGGCCCGCTCCCTTGAAGAGCTGGCGGTCAGGTCGCTGCGCATACTCTACCTAGGCACCTTCGCGGGTCTCCCCTGCTATGCCTCAGAAGTAAGCGCGGAAGCTCCCGAACTGCCGGGCCTCGCTTTCCGTCCGCTGCGCTCCTTATATGGGGTGCTGGAGGAAGACCTGTTCCATCTTGCCGGCAAAGCGCTGCAGCTGCTGGTCTGGGACGGCAATCACCGGTTCTGCGGACGTTGCGGAACCGAGACCGCCCACTCTCTGACGGAACGGTCCCGGATCTGCCCGCAGTGCGGGCTGGTTAGTTACCCGCAGCTTGCGCCTGCCGTCATTACAGCAATCCTGAAAGATAATCAGCTTCTGCTCGCCCATGCTCCGCATTTCCAGAATGGGATGTACGGGCTGATTGCCGGCTTTGTCGAGCCGGGTGAGACCCTGGAGGATTGTGTGCGGCGTGAGACTATGGAAGAGGTCGGCCTGAAGGTCAAGAATATAACCTATTTCGGCAGCCAGCAGTGGCCTTTTCCTAATTCTCTGATGGTCGGCTTCCTTGCAGAGTATGAGAGCGGAGAAATAACGGTCGACGGCGAAGAGCTTGATCATGCCGCATGGTTCCCTACAGATCAATTACCCGTTATTCCGCCGCCGGTCAGCATCGCCCGCGAAATCATCGACTGGGTTGTAGAGCAGCACTCTGAGTCAGGTGCAGCTGCGGACAAGGAATTATAGACGGGACCCGATTCAGCCTACCGTCTTGAAATAGCGGTAAATCTGCTCCAGCTTACGGCTCTGCTTGCCCTTCGGACTCTCCATGCTACCGAACTCGAAGAACTTCACCTTGCGGATGCCCACAAAATTAAACAGGGCTTTGCGCATCAGCGCCTTGTGGGAGTTATTCAGCCACAGCAGCGGATAGTGGGCCGGCCCCTTCATGCTGGAGATGCAGATAACGCTCTTCCCCTTGAGCAGCCCTTCCGGCAGAAGTCCGCCCTTATCGCGGTATGCGAAGCCTGAAGCGAACATGCGGTCAATGTACCCCATCAGCATCGCCGGCGGTCTTCCCCACCAGATCGGATAGACCAGCACAACCTGATCGGCCCACAGCAGCTGTTCCCTGTATTCCTCAAGCTCCGGATCACGGTACATATCGCGTCTGCGTTTATTCTCATTAAACACCAGCACCGGATCAAAGCCGGCCTCATACAAATCAAGCACTTTGACTTCGTTAATCTTCGTATTCTCCTTGCTGCCGCGCAGCACTTCCTGCAGAAAAGCATAGCTGAGACTGCGGTGGTTCGGATGTGTATAAATAACGAGTGTGTTCATCAGTGTATTCCCCTTTAGTTATCATTTGATAACAAAAAGATAGCATAGTTTTAATTTAGTTGTCAAATGATAATTGTTTTTTGATAATTAATTTGGTATGTTTTCCTCTGAGGTGATCTTATGGACAACAACCAGCTGTTCCAGAAATTCGTAGCCTTCAGTGCTGCCGTCCATCAAATAACAAACGATATAACCAAAGATGTGAAATCAGAGGCCTTAACGCCGCTGCAATATAAAATTCTCGAATACATCGCCGTCAGCCAGCCGGTAACACTCAGCGAGGTCAGTGATTGTATGCAGATGTCGATGCCCAATACGAGCCGTGAAGTGAAAAAGCTCAGCGAAAAAGGCGTCTGTACCCGGATCACCGACCCGGATGACCGCCGCAAGCAGGGTATCACGCTCTCTGCCGCAGGCGAAGCGCTGATGAACGAAGCCTTCCAGCAGATCGCCGTCCGGTTCGAGCAGCGTATTGCGGGTATAACGGCTGCAGAACGCAAAGAGATCGAGCAGGCGCTCGATCTCTTGCAGCACAAAGTATTTTATTAAGCCTAGACCATCCTATCCCCATTTCACCATTGGTTATTTCACAGCAACGCCCTTCGCCGGAATCTCAGCGGGGGCTTCCTTGCGTTTGATGAAGAAGGCCAGGATCAGCGCAGCTACCGCGGCTCCTGTCGTTACCATAGAAGCCACATTCATCCCGTGAATTAAGCTGTGGACATCTCCCGTTGGTTTCTGGCCGCCGCCGCTATGAGTCATTATGGTGACCAGCAGCGCTGTTCCGATGGAACCGGCGACGGTCCGCAGCGTGGTGTTCACGGGAATCCCATGCCGGATCAGGGCAGGAGGCAGGGAATTCATCCCGCTGGTGATGACCGGCAGCAAGGTCAGGCTGACGCCGGCCATCCGCAGAGAGTAGCCGACCATCAGGAACGTATAAGTCGTATGCTCTGTCAGATTCGAGAACAGCAAGGCAGAGAGGACCGTCAAGCCAAGTCCGGTGATGACCATCGTCCGGGCACCTATTTTATCGAAGAGCCTGCCGGCTATGGGCGACATAATACAGATGAGAATCGCACCGGGGAGCAGCATGAGACCTGATTTGAGCGCGGTATAACCAAGCATGGTCTGCATGTAGATAGGCAGCAGGAGCTGGGCGCTCAGCATGATGATCATCAGAATCATACTGATCACTGTAGCCATCGTAAAAGCAGGACTGGTGAATACCCGCAGCTCCAGCAGAGGATTCTCCATGGTCAATTGCCGCCAGACGAACAGGCCCAGCGCAATGAACCCGATCGCCAGGGAGATCAGCACCTCCGTGCTTCCCCACCCTCTGCTGCCGGATACACTGAATCCGTATAATACGCCGCCGAAGCCAAGCGAGGATAACGTCATGGATAACGCATCCACCTTGCTTTTCACCTGCGGGGTAACATTCTTAACGAGAAAGACTCCAATGACGGTGATCAGCAGCGAGTATGGAGCCAGAATATAGAACAACAAACGCCAGGAATGATCCTCTACCAGCCAGCCGTTCAATACAGGTCCGATGGCCGGGGCGAAATTAATTGCAAGCCCGATCATCCCCATCGTGAACCCCCGTTTAGCAACCGGGATCAGGATGAAGGTTAACGTCTGCACCAGGGGAAGCATGATGCCCACTCCGACGGCCTGCACGATTCTTCCGGTGAGCAGCAGTCCGAAATTCGGCGAGACCGCACACAGGAGCGTTCCCGCAGTCAGCATACCCATGGCAAAGACGAAGACCTGCTTGGTTGTAAACCTCTGAATCAGAAAAGCCGTAATTGGAACCACAATGCCTGTAACCAGTGCAAAAGCCGTTGTCAGCCATTGGGCAGTACTCGTGGACACCTGGAAATCGCCCATAATGTTCGGCAGTGCTGTATTCAGTGAAGATTGATTCAGCAGCCCGAGCATAGTCCCGATAATTAGAATAGCCATGATTAGTACGGTTCCCTTTGGTATCTTCTCCATTTAGTTTCCCTCCATTGATAAATATTGATAACCTTCTAAAAGTCCGCCTGATCTATGTCTGGTCGGCATAACGCCACCAGGCAAGAGTACCTATTACGCCAAAGCCGCCGGTGAGATACGGAAGCATACGGCTAATCGCCTCCAGATGGGAGCTCTCCTCCCCCGAAGCGCCGCTGAACAATCCGGGAACGGCCCATGGAATATATTCCACAATACCGAGCGCCCCGCCGAACTGGGCAACTACAATGGTCAGCAGAACCACGCCGAGCGGAGTCATATAACCACGGCCGATACAAGCCATCCATGCCACAGGTATGCTCAGGCAGATCACCATTAGACTGACTTCCGCGTAACGGCCGAAGCCATGAAGAATGATCTCCAGGCTCCATCCGTCCAGGCCGACAAGCCCCGCTGTTAAGCAGCCGACGATGAACACCAGCAGCGCCAGCCCCATGCTCAGGACAGCGGCAACGAGCAGCTTGGCGGCGGCCACCCCGTATCTGGACAGCGGCAGGGCCAGCAGATCCTTGAGCGTGCGGTCGGAATATTCCCGGCCGAAGATCCAGCTGAACACAAATCCGAATCCGATGAGGCCCCCCATAGAGATCACAATACCCAGCTCCTTCAGGAGTCCCGCCATATTGATCTCACCCTCGAAGCTGCTCTGGGAGCCAATCGTTCCCGAGAAGACCAGCCCGATCATGACCGGCACCATCATACTGGCGGCAAGCGAGATCCAGAACAGCCTGGAACGGCGAAGCTTCAGCACCTCTACCCCCAAGGCTGATATCCATTGACTCATCCTTTCATTCCTCCTTCAGCCTCAATCATTCTTAGAAAATAAGCCTCCAAGTCCTCTTCCTCCACCTGAATCAGCGTGGGCGGCATATCCGCATACACAAGCAGCTTGGAGATGTGGTCCGGGTTCGCGATAGCACGTTCATCCGCAAGCAGCAGCGTTCCCTCTCCGGCTTCCTGCACAGCATATCCGGCCTGAATCAGCCTCTTCCGGGCACTGGCCGTGTCCCGGGTCTGCACAAGCAGGCGCTTGCGGAGCAGATGCTGCAGCTCCTTCACATCCGCCTCCTGCAGCAGCCGGCCCTGATGCACGATGCCAATCCGCGTCGTCAGCCTGGAGACCTCACCGAGAATATGGCTGGAGATAAAAATCGTTACACCGTGCTGAAGTGCAAGCTCCCGGAGCAGCTCCCGCACCTCCACAATCCCGGCCGGATCAAGCCCGTTCGTCGGCTCATCCAGAATCAGCACCTGAGGATGATGCAGCATGGCCTTGGCGAGTCCCAGCCGCTGCCCGTTGCCGAGGGAGAGCGTCCCCGCCTTGCGGTCCCGGTAAGCGGTAAGCTGAAGCTTATCGATGATGCTGTCAATGGCCTTGCGGTCAGGAATACTCCGCAGCCTGCGGATAATCTCCAGATTCTCGCGGACGGTCAGCTCAGGGTAGGAGTAGGGCGTCTCGACCATGTACCCTACATTCGCCCACAGCTTATGGCTGCCCGCATCCACCCGCTGTCCGAATACATAGGAGGACCCCGAATCAGGGCGGATCATGCCCAGCAGCATGCGGATGGTTGTTGTTTTGCCGGCACCGTTCAGTCCCAGGAAGCCGTAGATTTCGCCCTGGTTCACCTCCAGCGACAGTCCATTCACAGCATGATTGCTGCCAAAATGCTTCGTTAATCGTTCCGTCTGAATCATTGCGGTCATAAACATCACTCCTGCTTCTGATTTAAAACTAACTAGTTGTTTATATTTTGTCCAAAAAAACAGCCGCCTCTTACAGCAAAGACGGCTCCATAACGCCATGGATAATAAATTGCACGATCTGCCGGGTGGTCTGTTCTCTAATCTGCGGCGAGTCCAGGCTGCCGAGCAAATGCTCAAACCTTGCAGACGACTGCAGTGTCATTGTAATCACATTCATAATCAGCATCGGAAAGAGCGCCGGGTCCAGATCCTGACGGAGGATTCCGCTCTTCTGGGCGGCCAGAGCAACTTTATGCATCTGAGGGTCATCGTCCGGACGATAGGTGATCTGATTCCAGGTCTTCCAGTCCTCCGCAGCTTCCCAGAACAGGATTCTCAGGTAGCTCCGGTGCTCCAGAAGGAAGGAGACCGCCTGGCGGGTCGTGGACTCCAAGAAGCTTTTGAATGCCGCAGGGTCCGATGCAAGCTTGTCATCCTTCAGCAATTCGCTGATGAACGAGCCTGTAATCTGTTCGCCAATCTGGTCAGCGCGCTTGACTACTTCCGTATATAGGCCCAGCTTGTCGCCATAGTACTGATAGATCAGGCTTTTGTTATACCCGGATGCCTTCGCAATGGCATCAATGCGTGCCGCTGAATAGCCGAGCTCGGCAAATATCTCCTCGGCTGCATCAAGAATAATCCCTCTGGTCCGTGCAGCATCGTAAATTTTGGGGCTTAGTTTCCTTTCTGCGGATGCTATGGTTGACACCTCCATTTATAACTAACTGGTTAGATTCTATGATGAATTCCTGCAGAAGTCAACTGCAGCTCATTTGGGCCTGGCCCAATCACCTTGACCCGGCCCTCCCTTCCAACAATTGGCACAGAACCATTTCGCCCCGGCAACGTCCAATGTATAGAGTTAAATCTATCCAAAAGGTGATAATCTATGACAACTAGAAGAACTGTACTCCTATCCCTGCTCGGGTTGACCCTGTTAGCCCCAGCCTCTGTCCATGCAGATGCAGCAATTGCGCCCAAGCCCATCTCCATCTATCTGGACGGGCAGCAGCTTCAGCCCGAAGCCCGGCCGCTGAATATCAGCGGTACTGTGCTCGTACCCATGCGTAACCTGTTTGAAGCCCAGGGAGCAGAGCTCTCCTGGAATAATACAAGCAAGACCGTGACGGCAACCAAAGGCGGCACTACCCTGACCTACACCCTAGGTTCGGCCACTGCACGGCTGAACGGGCAGCCGTTTGCCCTGAGCGTACCGGGGCAGCTGTCGCAGGGTTACAGCATGATTCCCCTGCGCTTCGTCAGTGAAGCCCTGGGCAGCACTGTCACCTGGGAAGCAGCCACAGGTTCCGTGTTAATCTCTTCAGCCGCAGCCTACAATACCTCGGTTACTTGGGGGGTTAATCTGCGCAGCTCCCCCGGCTCGGAGAGTGAAGCCACCACCCTGGGTCTGTTGCCCGCAGGCAGCAAAGTCCAGGTTATCCGCGAAGTGAATGCCCTTTGGCTGGAGGTGCGGACGGAAGATCATGTGACCGGATATCTGTCCTCCAAGCCGAAATATACGGATTACAGAAGTGCCTCTCTGCTGCAGAAGCAAGGGGAAGCACTGATTGCCTACGGGAAGAAATATCTGAATGCGCCTTATGTATTCGGGGCTTCACCCGATCAGACCGATACGTTCGACTGCTCGTCTTTTGTGAAACGGGTATTTGCGGACACGCTGTCGGTTGAGCTTCCCCGTGTGTCTTATGACCAGGCGCTGGAAGGCACTGAGGTTGGAGTGGACGAGCTGCGCACGGGAGATCTGCTGTTCTTCAGCGCCCGGGGGCTGGATATAGGACATGTGGCTATCTATGCCGGAAATAATCAAATGCTGCATACCTATTCCAAAGAGCTGGGTGTACATATCGAGGCCTTCGGCAGCCAGTGGAAGAAACGTTTCGTTACCGCCCGCAGAATTTTATAACATCAAGTACGTCCTTACTCCTCTACCAAGGCAGGGCGCTGGAATCCATGCAATGCGTGACACGGTTCCGGCCCGTAGCAATACCCAATGTGCTGAATTATATCGGTAAGCCGGAGAAAAGTCTGAATGATCACCTGCTGTTCTTCCTGCTCCCGGAGCGGAAACAGCAATGGAAATGGAAGCATTGCGGGGCGATAATCCATTATCAGCAAGAAATAAAAGGACCGGAATCTGCTGCCCGCTAGGGTTCAGATACCGGTCCTTCTGTTTTATGCTTTGCGGACAAACTCCGACTTCAGCTTCATCGCACCAAACCCGTCGATTTTGCAGTCGATATCATGGTCGCCTTCCACCAGCCGGATGTTCTTCACCTTAGTGCCTATCTTCAGAACGGATGAGCTGCCTTTTACCTTGAGGTCTTTAATCACCGTTATGGTGTCCCCGTCAGCCAGAACATTCCCGTTCGAATCCTTAACCACCTTCTGGTCCACGTTGCTTGCATTCTCTGTGTCCAAAGACCACTCATGTCCGCATTCCGGGCATACCAGAAGCGCTCCGTCCTCATAGGTGTACACGGAACTGCACTGCGGGCAGTTTGGTAATTCATTCATTATTTCTTTTCTCCATTTCTGCTTAAGCACTTTTTTGGGATAATCCTGCTTAATTTTAGCATATAGCTTGATAGCCAGCGACAATTATATTATCATCTAATTAGATATTTATCTAATAGAAAGCTGGTGGTTATCATCATCCAATTAGAAGCAGTTCCTGATCCCCTATCCCCGGAAAGCCTTCAGATTCAAGCCTCAATCCTTAATTCCCAGCCTGCCTTCAACCTCATGGTGGAGCATAAAGCGTACCTCGAACCGCTGGAAATCCGCGAAGACAACAGGAAGAACCTCGAAATGGGAGAAAAGATGCTGTACATCAAGGCCCACAGCGGGTACGCCGGGCTAATTACCTACCTTCCCGATTATGGACAGGATCATCATCCATGGATCGGGCTTCTGGTTATTCACCAGCAGTATAGCCGGCAGGGTATCGGGAAAACTGCCGTCCATGAGCTGGAGCAGATGTTTAAGCAGCAAGGCTTAAACGCGGTCAGGCTGGCGGTTCAGCTGGAGAATAAGGCCGGGGAAGCATTCTGGACTGCGAACGGCTATGTCCGGATCAGAAGTGCCATGGATAACCACAATAATGAAGTGGATGTCTACGAGAAGCAGTTTAAGTAAAAGGCCGGTGTGGTAATAACTATGATCCAGCTGATGCAGCTTGTCCGGGTACAAATGATCTACGAGGAGTGAGTAGGGGCATGAATACATCTGATCGGATCAGCCATCTTCCCGCAAGCGGGGACGAATATTCCAGCCTGGCCGCTGAGGCCGTAGACGCGATCGAGGATCTGTCCGGGGTTCATCCCGGATACCGCCGCGCGCATGCCAAGGGAATCTGCTGCCGTGCTTTCTTCCGGCCAAGCGGCCTGGGCATGGAATTCACCACCGCCGCACATCTTCAGGAGCAGCAGGTGGACGCAGTGGTCCGTTTCTCGGGCAGCTCCACCGATCCGGCGCTGGCGGACCTTCTCTCGCCCGCCAAGGGTATGGCGGTCCAGTTCAGCCTGCCGGGTGGAGGGATTACCAATCTGGTCGGAGTGACGATACCTGTCTTTTTTGCCCGCACCCCTGAGTCTTTCATAGATATTGTCCGTACGGCCCACCGCGCACAGGCTGGCACACTCGGGACCCTGGAGCTGATCAAGGAGATCACGGTTCACTTCAGCGAGAGCAAGACGAGTCTGCTGGCCGTGAAACGGCTGAAGCCGCCTGCCAGCTACGCAGAGAGTCATTATTACTGCATTCATGCTTATTATTTGGTGAATGCAGAGGGAAGGCAGCAGCCCGTGCGGTTCGAGTGGATTCCCGAGACGGGAGTGCGTACCTTATCGGCTGAGGATGCGGCGCAGCAGCCGGAGCATTATCTGGAGGATGAACTTGAGCTTCGCTTCAAAGATGAGTCGGCCATCTTCCAGCTTGTGGCTGTTCTCGGTGAAGAAGGGGACCCGACGGATGACCCTACCCGTGCCTGGCCTGAGGACCGCCGGAGAATCGATCTCGGCCGGCTGCATATCTCGGAGATCATTCCGGAACCGGAGGGGCTGGTAATGGACCCCACCGCAATCACGTCCGGGATACAGCTGTCGGACGATCCGATTCTTAACTTCCGCAGCGCAGCCTATGCCGATTCTCATCATAGACGAAGTGAAGGAAGATAATCCCGGCCGGAGCTGCGGTGAAGGATGTCCGGATACAAATTAAGCGCCAAAGGGACTTTTTGCTGCCCTTTGGCGCTTTTGATTCAATCGCTAGGCCTGGTTGGGTAATGGATAATAATCCAGACACACAGAGAGGAGTGCAGTATGCAGCAGGCTATGATTATCATCAACCCCGCGTCCGGCAAAGCAGACGCGCGGGACTATATCCGCAGTGCGGAAGAGATTCTGCAAAGCACAGGATATCAGGTTACAATTCATGAAACCGCCGGGGAGGGCGATGCAACTGCGTTCTGCGTGCAGGCATGCAGCGGGGGCTATGATCTGGTGGTGGCCATCGGCGGAGACGGCACCCTTCACGAGACCATGAACGGGCTTGTCGATCAGGAGCACCGCCCTACGCTGGGGATCGTGCCCATGGGAACGGTGAATGACTTCGCCCGTGCCCTGCAGATTCCGCTAAGTCCTGCGGATGCCATCCGGACGCTCTCTTCCACCCGTACGCAAAGAGTCGACATGGGCCGGCTGAACGACCGGCTGTTCGTAAATGTGGTTGCTGCGGGCTCACTGGCCGGCTCACTCTCTTCTGTTACCACCGAAGACAAGACCCGGCTGGGTTTCCTGGCCTATCTGAAAGAAGGCATTAAAGAGCTGGCCAGCAACAGCGCACACGCTCTGACCATTACGCATGACGGGGAGAACTGGGAAGGCTCTTCGCCGCTGTTTATCGCAGCGCTTACGAATTCAGTAGGCGGCTTCGAGAAGCTTGCGCCCGGTGCTGCTGTAGATGACGGGCTGCTTCACTGCTTCATCGTCAAGGATCTTAACCTGCTGAACACCGTTACGGTCAGCATCTCATTGCTGCTCGGCAACCTGAGAAATCATAAAGATGTTATCTATTTCACGGCCAGACAAGTCGCGGTGCACTCTCCCAAGCCGGTGAAGACCAATGTCGATGGTGAAGAAGGCCCGCCGCTCCCAATCCGGCTAAGCACGATTCCGCGTCACATCCGGGTTATTGTGCCGGAGCAGTGACTGGCCAGCCGGTTACGGAAGACTACTCCCGTGCAGATCGCTGAAATCCTCATTCAGCGTCCACTCCAGACGCCGTACCCACTCACGCTGCACCTCTTTGGGAGCAATCCGCAGCCGGTGCAGCACATTCCACACTTTATATAGGCTGGATGCCTTCAACTGCTGCGGTGTGAACGACAGCGGATTCCCGGACAGGTAGCTCTGGATGAAGGCTGCATTCAGCTTCTGGGCTTGCCCGGGGTAATGCAGCTTCGTGAACCAGCAGACCCAGGCCACGTCATTGAGCGGACCGCCCCATTCTGCCCATTCCCAATCCAGCACATGAAGTGTACCTTCCGGTTCACAAAGTATATTATGTACCCCGTAATCCCCATGCGTCAGAACCCAAGGCTGGTCCTGGGCATCGGCAGCCGATAGGAGCTGGAGCGAATACCTGCTCAGGGGACCCGGTACGAATTCTAACCTCTTAATCATCTGACTAAGTGCAGACCTGTTGCTGAGGCGTAGCCCTTGCTCTTGCAGTTGGTACTGCTGCGAATGAATCTGGGAAGCCAGCAGCTGGCCCATTCTGCTGTATATTTGCTCCGCTCTTGCCCAGTCTCCTGCATCAAGAACGGATTGTGCACTTACGCCCGGCATGCAGTCCATCACAAGTATCCGCATCCCGTCCATCTCTGACACATCATGTATGGCCGGTGTATCACAGCTTCCCTGCACCAGCTTCATTGCCTGAATCTCATTGAGCGTGTCTTCGTTGGACAGATTCGTTACTTTGGCTACAAGCGGAGGCTCCGCCCCCGCCATCAGATAGGCGAAATTTGTATACCCTCCTGTAAGCCGCTCCAACCGGCAGGCATATCTTATTTCCAGCGCTCTGATGATATTAGCATTCATGATATGAAATCCCTCTCTTTTTCCTTCAGTAGACAATAATCCAAGAATATCACATGCTCCAGTTTATTACAGATTAAGGCGTTCTGCACAAGCAGCCCGGCAGGCAAATTCAGGTATCAAGTTTCAGCGGAAAATCGTGTGCAACATATACATTCTTATCTTTGCAGCATAAACAGACCCGCAAGTAACCTTACGGGTCTGTTCGGGATGCTTCTTATCGTTCCGGCAGTATTTTCGCAGATTGGTTACTGCTGAAGCGTACCGTACAGCTTGTGTAGCACGACCATTTGGCCGATATGGTAGGCATTATGCGTAGCCGCATTGCTGATAATTTCCCACCAGGCAGCCGGTTCAGGGAATCCTTTCACCTGTTCCTCTAGTCCCTCTTCGGACAACAGGGTCTGCCATTGCAGCAAGACCTGCAGCAGGCTTCCCCGCAGTTCGCTAAATGCCGTACCCTCCGGAACCACAAAGCTGCGGTTGTTATCACCAACCGGAGGGACAGCATCCACCCGCCCCGCCCGGTACCTGCTCTGCCAGGTCTCATTCCAGTACAGCAAATGCCCGGTGAGTTCAGCAATACTGTTCAAGCCCGCTCCGGGCTTCCAGAAAGCTTCTTCCTCTGTAACCGCCTCTACCGCCTGAATGAACGGAAGATGCCAGCTGGGGTCATTGGCATTCGCCAATAATTGATTGGCAAGCACATCCTTGGCATGAACCATACTTCCACTCTCCTTTTCTTACTGAAAATACCACAATCCGGACATCATAAGCCAGGTAGGGTTCAACTATAATTAAAGTCCTCTTCCCTTACCGGGAACGAGGACTTTCTCTACATCCCAGAAGGATGATAATCGCTTAACTTACCGTAATAAACCAGCTCCAGCCGGTCGCTCTGCCGGAAATCATCCGGGGTCACGAGTGCAGGCAGCTTATTCCACAGCTTAATTCCTGAGCGCTCCAGAATCTCGGCAACAAACTGCGAGCAGAAGTAGGAGTTGCTGAATTCAACCGGTTCCTTCAGCGCTATGCCGATGACACCGAGAATATTATAGAGATACTTCTGGCGGCTGCGGATGAAGACATGCAGAACCCGCTTCATTTTCTCCACCTCACGGTCTGTAACCTGAAGCCTGTAGATGACGCACGTTGTACCCGGATACTTGCTGTATGTACCTGTACGGATATCCTCCTTCACGAACCCGCCGTTGAGCGGATTAGCCGGATGCTTCCGCCCGAAGCTGTACAGCTCTGACAGCTCCCGGTTAAACGAGATGGAGGCATGATTATACGGAGCCTTCGTGTAGCCCTGGATCAGCTTCGTAAAAAGCGTACCTGTATTGGTGAGCAGAATATAGACCGAAGAATCAGCTGACATTGCAATTTTCCCCTTATAGTCTGGTGTATAGGCCTTATGTGGCAGTGTTCCGTTAACTCTCTAGAATCCTGCACATAATACAACATTTCCCTCATTAAATCGGCTCAAACTCAAAATTGTTGTACAAAAGGCAGCATTTCGCCTTTTCCAAGCAGCTTAGCAGGACTATTCTTGTATTTCATACAACAATTCTTCCGAGCACCCGGCTATCAATGATTCAGAGTTGTAGGACGTACAACATTGTGTCTAAAGTGCGTACTAAGAAGTCGCCAGACTGCCGGAAACGAATCAGATCAATTGTAAGCTTCAAAATAAGCTGGACACTCTGTTTATTCTAACATAAAATTCCTTTATTGAAATTCCACCCCGAGATAAGTTGGTGATTGCTGATGAACCGCTCGTTATTTACGCTCGTACTTATTTTTGCAGCTTTATCGGTTATACACTTATTGTATCTTGCTGTCAGCAGACTGCAGAAGGACAAGGATTATACCGGAATCGGCTTCCGGATCAAAACCTGGTGGGGCATGGTGTTCATCTTCTGCCTGGCCACCCTGTCCAATTCCGTCGTTTCCCTGCTGTCCCTGATGGTACTGGCCTTCTTCGCGCTCAAAGAATATTTCTCCATGATCCGGACAAGAAAAGCGGACCGCAGACTGTTCCTCTGGGCGTACCTGTCCATTCCGCTGCAATTCTACTGGGTCTATATTGAGTGGTACGGGATGTTCATCGTCTTCATTCCGGTCTATGTGTTCCTGCTGCTGCCGCTTCCGCGGCTGATCAACAAAGGAACGCTGGGCTTCCTGCGCAGTGTCAGCGCTACCCAGTGGGGGCTGATGCTGATGGTCTTCGGGCTGAGCCACCTGGCCTACTTCCAGTTTGCGTCGCCGGAGTATGGGGCCGGTCTTGTCCTGTTTCTGGTCGTGCTGACCCAGCTTAATGATGCCGTTCACTATCTGGCCTCGATCTATTTCGGCAAACACAAAATCGTCCCTACCTCCAACCCCTACCTGACCTGGGAAGGATTCTCCTGCGCGTTCGTTGTAACTACAGCGGTGTCCTATCTGATCTATCCGCACCTCACACCGCTGAATCCGGCCTTCGGGTATCTCTCCGGCATGCTGATCAGCCTCAGCGGCTTCTTCGGCAGCCTGACCGTATCTGTGCTCAAGCGCGATCTGCTGATCGGCGATGATGATAAATTCGCTGCGCTGAAGAAAAGCTACCTCAGCCGCATCGACAGCCTTACCTATACCGCTCCGGTATTCTTCCATGTGATCCGATACTTCTTCGACTTCATGTAGTCGCCCGGCAGACCCGCTGCCGCTCCGGAACGCAAAAAACAGAGACTATCCGCCAATGGATAGTCTCTGTTGCCCTGTCAGGCTACAAATGCTCAGCCTGCTTACTTAGTGCTTGCTGCTGCATCCGCAGGAGCTGTTGTGCCTGCATCCGCTGGCTTCGTGGTTCCGGCATCCGCAGGAGCTGTTGTGCCCGCATCCGCTGGCTTGGTGGTTCCTGCATCGGCGGGCTTCGTGGTGCCGGCGTCAGCTGGCGGTGTACCGCCTTGGCCGCCTTGACCGTTGCCTCTGCCGCCAGGGCCGCCCATGCCGCTTGGGGCAGTGGTTATACCCGATTCATTGACCCAGGTTACACTGCTGGTGATATCAAAGGTCACGAATTCGGTACCGCCGCTGTAGTCTCCACCCGTATACAATCCGTCTACGACTGTTCCGGTAGAGCTGCCTCCGGTATAGACAGTGTATGAGCCTTCTTTCAGCTCAGGGGAGCTCACAACTACCGTCTGGAAGCTCTTCGATGGAGTGAAGGTCAGGATCGTATTGCCGTCAGCGTCTTCCAGATGAACCATAGTACCGGCTTGCTGAGTTTCTGTGAAGCTCATGCCTACCGAATACTGGCTGGAGTCTTCACCAGGTGCCTGCGCCATACCGGAGGCACCTGCTGCTACCAGATATCCGCCCGTCATATTGAAGGTTCCATCGTAATCCAGTGCGCCGTTGCCCGAATTCTCAGGTCCATTCACAATTGCGGTTCCGCCTGTCATCGTAATCGACCCGTTCGAATCCAGACCGTCGCCTGCTGCATCCACGCTCAGGGTTCCGCCGCTGATGGTCAGCAGGTTGCTTCCGGTGCCGGTAGTGAATTGATCTTGTGCTTGCGTTCCTTGGGCAGCAGCATTATTATCGTTGCCTCCGGCCACATTCACGCCGTCATCAGTCGCGACTGCATGAATCTCACCGCCGGATACGGTAATGTTTCCTCCTTCAATCCCTTCATAGCTCTTCGTAATGTTGATCGTTCCGCCGGACAGGGAGGTCAGGGAATCGGCATGGATACCGTCATCGCCTGCGGCAATCCTGAATTGTCCATCCGTGATGGAGACATTGCTGTTACTGTGCACTGCGTCATCTGCGGAATCAATCGTGAAGGTCCCGCCGTTCACGGTGAGGTCTCCGCCTGCTTTCAACGCCTTGGCGCTGGTCGATTCAGTCTCCGTGGTGGTAGTGGCATCTGTGCTGGTAGTAGCATCGGTGCTGGCAGTTGCAGCCTGGTCTGTTGTTGCCGCTGTATCCATAGCCGGCGGAGTTCCTCCTGCTGCTGCCTGATCCCCAGAAGTCTCTGTTCCCGGACGTTGACCGCCGAAGCCGCCGCCCATGCCCATTCCGCCTTCGCCAGCCTTCACTTCCGCATTTACACTGCCGCCGCCGGTTACCAGGGAGTAGGTGCCGCCGTCAATCACAGCCGCCGTCTCGGCCTGAATGCCGTCATTGCCTGCGGTAATATCAAAGGTTCCTGCTGCAATGGCGATGAAGCCTTTGTCCGCAGCTTCGTCGCTGGTCGATTTGATGCCATCGCCCTCTGCATTAATGGTAATATTACCGTCCTGTACGGCGATCAGGTCTTTGCCGACGATGCCATCATCTGCTGCCTTCACTTCAATCGTGCCGGACATGATCTTCAGATCGTCTTTGCTTGAAATGCCATCGTTGTAGTTACCGGTTACCGTCAGCTTGCCGGTACCGTTAATGGTCAGATCGGCCTTGCTGAAAATGGCAGCGCTCGGTTCATCGGTAGCCGCATCTGCGAACACATAAGCCGCTCCGTCAGTCACGCTATTCTCTGTGCCTTCCTGCAGGGTAATCACTACTTTACCCGCTTCCTTAATATAGATAGGGGCACTGTCGCTGTCCGTCAGCTGTACACCGTTCATTACCAGCCGTACGTTTCCCTTCGCCTGCTCGTCTACAATAATCTGCCCGTCACTGAGCGTGCCGCTGAGTACATAAGTCCCTGCTTCCGTAATCGTTACTGTTCCGTCCGCAGCTGCGGCACCGGCGCCGTTGACAGCAGCGCCCGTTCCGGCTAGGGTAATCGCGGTCGAATCCGCCTCCGTCCAGGCCGTCTCAGAATCGTCTTCATCAAAAGCTACCAGATCCGTCAGCTTCACACTTGCCAGCTGTACTGCGGCAGACGCACTGCTCTGCTCTGCCGTCACTGCTGTATCTGCGTTGTTACTTGCAGTATTTTGCGTAGCGGCGTTTGCGCTGCAAGCCGACATGACTGCGGCACATAACAGCACCAGTCCTATTTTACTGCCTAAGATTAAGTTCTTCATCTGTCATCTTTCCCTTCTGGTTTAGCATTAATAATCATTCATGACCGGAGCCATGGTCAGTGAGAGGTCAAGGTTACCGTTGCGTGTACGGATAGCGTCAAGTAATTCCTTCTGGCTGGTGTGCTCATCAATCGTTACGGCATAGACCAGTTCATACAGGCTGCCTAGTTCGGTGGTTCTGATCTTCTTGAGCTCGTAAGCCACACCAAACTTGTTGAAGACTTCCGCGAAAGCTTCCTCATACCCCAGATTCTCGGGAATGGTCACTTTCAGTGTCTTTTGCATCGATTTTCTAAGGCCAAAGCCCGTACGGTTCAGCACGACCATCAGGATGCAGAGAATAAGGGTGAAGAGTACCGCATACCCGAATGATCCTACCCCGCAGGCAAGGCCGGAGGCCATAGTGAACAGGACGAAGGTAATATCCTTCGGATCACCAGGGGCACTTCTGAACCGGATGATGGAGAAGGCGCCGGCAAGGCTGAAGGCCCGGGCCACGTTGCTGCCGATGAGCAGAATGATGATGGCCACAATGACTGGCAGCAGGACCATCGTAAGCGTGAAGCTCTGCGAATATCCGGCAGGGTTCGTCTTCATATAGGTGAAGCTGATGAGTCCGCCAAGTACAATCGAGATCAATATGGTTAAAATAGCATTCGTGAAGGTTAGCTCCGTAGTGGTCAGGGCTGCGGAAAAAATCGAATCAAGCATACAGGACACTCTCTCTTTCTGCTTTGCTGTTCTTCAGCATTTTTTTATATTCGTTGCCGTATTTGGAGAAGCTGGTGCGGTACATCTGGTGCTCCGAGAGCATTTTGGCCAGCCAGACCGGAATCGTCTTCTCCGCCTTCACTTCCATCAGCCATTGGCCCGGCTCCAGCAGCTCTTCGCCGTATACGCCATGCTCCATCTTCAGATCGTACCGCCGGCAGCGGATGTTCGTATCGAAGGTGATGCGCAGGTCGCGGTTGTTTTTGCAGAACATCGCTTTGCGGTCATAGGACAGGTACAGCTTCGGCTGCAGGTCATAGCGGGTCAGCATGTACTTGATTTCTTCAATCACCTGCTTGTTCATGTAGCTCTTGAATTCAGGCTCAATCCCGCTGGCGACAAAATCATAGGCTTCATTCAGCTTGAGCGAGGTTCTTCTCTTGTTCACCAGGCCGAACACCTTCTTCTTAATTTCCAGATAGACCTTGGTGTCGCCGGTAGGAATGCCGTAGGCCCGGATGCGAAGCTTCTCCTTGTATTTCGGCTTGGCCAGGCTGCTGCGGATCAGGGAATCATGCGGTGTGTCATAATACAGGTTGGTGATGGAGTAGTACTCATGCTGTTTGTTGTACTCATCGGGTTCCATGTATTCGAGCAGTTCGTTATAGAGCTTCAGGTAGGATTCAGTGCCAAGCAGGTATTTGTTCTCGTAACGGTTGAACACTTCGATAGCCATGGGGTTCAGATCCTTTCGGGTTGTATAATGGAGACTGCCTTTATCTGCCCTTTCGTGTGCCTCGCTTGCTTATGAATGTATCTTAGCCCCCGAACCTTTAATGAATCTTAAATGGTTTTACACTGCGCTGACTTTTTAACACAGGGATAATACTTCTCGGTTTGTCTTCTATATAAGTGCCCTGGAACGCTTGGAATTTCATCCGATGAATTCGCCCTGAATACCTCCGGCAGCGCCTGATCAGCAGCCCAGTTAAGGTTGATTAAAGGTAATCTTGCTATAATGGCTTCAGCAGCAAGCACATTACTTATGAAGAGGATGAGTCATCCCATGAGAATATTAATTGTAGAAGACGAGATTCATCTGGCGGAAGCCCTGACCCAAATATTGAAGAAGCACAATTATTCGGTGGACTCCGTCCATGACGGCAGATCAGGTCTCGATTATGCGCAGAGCGGGATCTATGACCTGCTGCTGCTCGACATTATGATGCCGGAGATGGATGGAATCAGCGTGCTGAAGGAGCTGCGGAAGGACGGAATCTCCACACCTGTGATCATGCTGACCGCCAAAGGCGAGATTACCGATATGGTGACGGGACTCGATCACGGAGCGGACGATTATATCGCCAAGCCGTTCTCCTCGGAGGAGCTGCTGGCCAGAATCCGGGCCGCCCTGCGGCGCAAAGGGGAAGTGATTCCTGAGGATGGCCTGAAGTTCGGAGATATTGAGCTGAACACGGCGAATCCGAAGCTGACCGTGAAGGGCAAGGAAATCAAGCTCAACCTTAAGGAAACCGAGTTGCTGGAGCTGCTGATCTTAAGGAAGCAGGCCGTAACCTCGAAGGAGCAGATTATTGAGAAGCTATGGGGGTTTGATTCCGAAGCGGAGCATAATAACGTTGAGGTCTATATCTCTTTTTTGCGCAAAAAGCTTACCTTCCTGAATTCAGAGGTGCGCATCAGCACGATTAGAGGCGTGGGTTATGTATTAGAGGTGAGTGCTTAATGTTCAAGAAACTCAGAAACCGGTTCCTGATCGTCAATCTGGCTACCATTTCCGTGATGATGCTGATTGCCTTCGCCTCGATCTATATCATCATGTACGTTAATGTGCAGAGCGATATTAATATGGCGCTGCACCGGATTGCGGACAATGAGCAGAAGGGACCCGGCGGTGCACAAGGAGGCCCCCGCGGCGCAGCAGATGGAGGCAGCATGCCCATGGATAAAGGGCCCATAGACGCCTACCAGCCGGACCGTTCCGTCTCGTTCACCATACAGACCGATGCAAGCGGTACGCTGGTCAGCAAGGATTCCAAATTCACGATGGATGATGAGTTCTATGACGCTGCGCTTAAGGAAGCCCTTAGTAACGGCAAGGATATTGGACGCTTCACGCTGGACGGCAGCCGCTGGATCTTCATGGTTAAGCACACAGCGGACGGGAAGCAGATCGTCTTCATGGACATCACTTCCCAGCAGAGGATCCTGACCAACCTGATCTATACCTTCACAGCTGTCGGCCTGCTGATGCTGATTATTCTCTACTTCACCAGCCGGTTCTTCGCGAACCGCTCGATCGCGCCAGTCCGGGAGGCCTTCGACAAGCAGAAGCAGTTCATCGCCGATGCCTCGCATGAGCTGAAGACACCGTTGACGATCATCAACACCAATGCGGATGTCCTCCTGTCCAATAGTGACGATACGATCCGCAATCAGGCGAAGTGGCTGCAGTATATCAAGTCAGAGACGGAGCGCATGACCCGGCTGACCAACGACCTGCTGTACCTGACAGAGATGGACGATTCCCGGACTGGAATGATCCACAGCAAGTTCAATATGAGCGATGCGGTAGAGAATATTATTCTGACCATGGAGGCTGTTATCTTCGAGAAGAATATCTCCTTCGACTACAACATCGAACCGGAGCTTACCGTGCTGGGGAACAGCGAACAGATTAAGCAAGTGGTGATGATTCTGCTGGACAACGCGGTGAAATATACGAATCCCAAGGGCGCTGTAACCATCTCGCTCAAAAGACAAAATAACGATGTCCTCCTCTCTGTCTCGAATACCGGGGAAGGTATCGCTGCTGAGCATCTGACGCGGATCTTTGACCGCTTTTACCGTACGGACACCTCCAGAGCGCGCAAGCAGGGCGGCTACGGCCTGGGTCTGGCTATCGCGAGGTCGATTGTGGATCAGCATAAAGGGAAGATTTACGCGAAGAGTGTGATAGGAGAGTCAACGACGTTCTATGTGCAGCTGCCTTGAGGGTTGCGACAAGCATACCCATCTTATATTCAGTAAATGAGCCTCTCCCTTACCGGAAGAGGCTCATTTACTGAATATCTCTAAAGATAAGGGTTCCTTTTTAATCCCGCTGCCGGCATTATACGCTCATCTGCTTCAGCCATGCGTTCCTCTTTCTTCTGCAATACAATCGTGAATTCACCTAATCCGGGAACGTAAATCCGGGCTTCAGAATTCACTTGGTCCATGCCAGACAACTGGATCATGATTTCTTCTGCCGAGTTTATCTCCATCATATCATTCACCTCCTGCGGTAAGATGATGAACGCCTACGGATTGACACCGATGGAGAACGGACGTGCACCAACCGGAATAACGCTAATTACAGCCTGGGTGACCCCATCAATAACCGATACCGTGTTATCATCCTGGTTGGTGATATAGATGCGGTTCGTCAATGGATTAGCGCCTGCACCATTAGGGTTATTCCCCACCGGAATGGTAGTAATCACCGTATTGGTTAATCCGCCAATCACCGATACATTGTCGTCATCCCGGTTTGGTACATAGATGGCATTGGTAGAGATGTTCACTCCCGGCTCAGCCGGAGTCGTGCCGACAGGCACATTGGTGATCACCGTATTGGTCGCTCCATCAATGACAGAAACAGTGTTGCTGGTGAAGTTCGAGACATAAATCCGGTTCGTCAAGGGATCAACACCCACCCGGAACGGGTTCACCTGAACAGGAATTTGTGTAATAACCATATTCGTAGCCCCGTCAATGACGGTAACAATATCCGAGTTGAATTCAGCTACATAAATAGTATTGGTTAAGGAATTCACACCGATTCCCGTTGGAAAAGGAGAACCTCCGGCGGGAATTATAGTAGTCACCACCGTGTTGGTTAATCCGTCAATGACAGTGACCGTATTATCATTAAAATTCGCAACATAGATGGCATTGGTGGCCGTATTGACCGCGACTCCGCCTGCTCCGTCCCCGGCAGGAACGGTGGCCAGCACCGTATTGGTCACTCCGTCGATAACGGATACGTTATCGCTGTTCAAATTAGCAACATAGATGCGGTTGGTTAACGGGTTCACCGCTACTCCTGCAGGATTCACACCTACAGGGATGACTGCGATTACCGCACTTGTTGCGCCGTTGATCACAGAAACATCATTGCTGTTGAAATTGGAAACATAGATACGGTTGACGGAGCCTGTGACTCCCCCCTCTTCAGCACCCAGCAGCTCGGCTGAGACAAGCCGGTGGGCGGTAACCAGCTGCCCGGCTGAATCTTTACCCCATACGGAGGTTTCTGTCTGCAATTCAGCAAGACCTTCCGTCGTGAAGACAAATTCATAGGCATCCAGATTGGCAAAGTAATTTCTTGTGATCACCTCGTCCGGGGAAACCGTAATAAGCTCGCTTACATACAATGTCCTTGTGAGCGTTAAATTGTATCCTTGGATCAGAATAGCAGACTGATTCACCGCGTCCCGGTTATCGATCTTGACCGTCACCTGCACAGTAGGCCTGACACCACTCACTTCATTATTTTCAATAGGTCCTGTTGACAGAATAGCCATTCTAGCGAATCCTCCCTTTTAATCAGATATTTAAAAAAACTACCAGTCTCTCATAAGGTATGTAAGAACTGGAGTCCGGATTGGACTATACTATAGCTAGAATTAAATTATGGCTCGACTGCCCATTTATCCAAGAAAGGTGTGATCCTATGCATTCTATTGGCCCTAACCCGAACGAGGTCCATCCCAATCCCCATATCAAGCAGGTCCGTTTCATCAAAAATACAATCACACGTCCAAACATTATTGTGGGAGATTTCTCCTACTATGATGATCCTGACGAGTCGGTATCCTTCGAGAGCCGTGTAACTCATCATTATGAGTTCATCGGGGACAAGCTGATCATCGGCAAATTCTGCGCCATCGCCCGCGGCACCGAATTCATTATGAATGGGGCTAACCACCGGATGGGCTCGGTGACCACCTACCCCTTCAACATTATGGGCGGCGGCTGGGAGCAGGCGACGCCTGAGCTGGCGGATCTGCCCTACAAAGGCGATACCGTCATCGGCAACGATGTCTGGATCGGCCAGAATGCTACGATCATGCCGGGCGTGACGATTGGCGACGGGGCGATCATCGCCGCTAACGCTACCGTTACCAAGGATGTTCCCGCCTATCATATTGCCGGAGGCAATCCGGCCCGGATTCTGCGGCCGCGCTTCAGCGACGAGCTGACCCGGCTGCTGCTAGAGCTGAAATGGTGGGACTGGAGCCCGGAGAAGATCACAGCGAATCTTGAGGTGCTATGCAGCAGTGATCTGGAGCGGATCAGAAGTCTTGCGGCTGGCAGCTAAACTCGCAGTACCGGACTACAGTTGAATACAAAAACGGCTGTCCATGGGCTATTACTACACTCCCGGACAGCCGTTTTTCTGCTATTAAGTTCAGTAAGATGCCTTATTCTCGCCCGCGCTCAGTCTGGCCCGCATCTCCGCATACGCCTCCGGGGTGCCGACATCATCGATCGCCCCCTCCGTATAATAGGCCCGCATCTCCTGGCGGGAATGCAGCCACTCCGGGAAATAACTCGGCGCATCCGGGTTGCCTCCCTCCGCAAGATAGCGGGAGATCAGCGGCAGCGTAGTCCGCTTGTAGATGTAGAGGGCAAACACGCCGATGTTCGAACGCGGCTCCTGCGGCTTCTCCTCCAGCGACAGGACCCGCATCTCTGCGTCCAATTCAACTACACCGACACTGCGAAGCTCTTCTATATTGTCCACCGTACGGACAAGAATACAGTCGGTACCCACCTTGTGAAAATACTCCAAGTACCCCTCAAGGCCGAATCCCAGCACATTATCGCCTGCCAGAACCAGCAGATCCTCCAGCGGCTGTTCCCGCTCCAGCACATATTGGATATCGCCAATTGCACCTAAACGTCCTTCCGGGGAGGAAGTACCGTCATTCAGAATACGGATCGGCTTCTCTCCCTGATACTGCTGATGCCACTGCCCAAAAGCATGAAAGAAACGGTCATTCGTCACAATGAGAATCTCCGTGATGTCCTCCAGCACCTCCAGGCGGCCGATCAGCAGATCCAGAATCGTCCGGTTCCCTTGAACAGGGAGCAGCGGCTTGGGTGTGTCCCGGGTTAACGGATAGAGGCGGGTGGCATATCCCGCAGCCAAGATTAGTGCAATCATCCCTTGTTCGCTCCTCTACCCTGGCTTGATGACGCAAACAAGGACTCAGACAGCAAACCCATTGTTTGTCTGTATATGGTATGGGCTGCCTCTACATCACCAAGGAACCCGCCCATATACAGGTGGATTACACCGTGCAGCGATGCCCATATCGTACTGACCAGGGTCCCCGTCTCTTCCTGATCCGAAATCTGTCCTTGTTCCTGGGCAGTGCTGATTAGAACCAGCAGACGGTGTATAGCTGTCATCGTTCCCTGCATACTCTCCGCATCCGGCTTGAACTCTGCAAAAGCCCCCCCAAACATCAGCTTATAGTAGCTGGCGTAGTCCTGTCCGAACTGCCAGAAGGCTTCGCCCAGATCCAGTAAATGCTGCAGCAGATCCGATGATGGCGGCACTTCTTCAAAACGCTGGGCCAGCAGTTTGCAGCCCTCCAGATACAATTGCTGGGCCAGTCCCTCTTTATTGACAAACAAACTGTAAATGATCTTGGTTGAGCAGCCCATCTTCTGCGATACTCTACGCACAGTGACGGCCTCCGGCCCCTCTTCCTGCAGAATGGCAGCGGCGGCATCCACCACAAGCTTACGGAGATTCTCCGTATTTTGCAGACGGGCTTCCTGATATGTTTTTAATACCCGCCCCGTGGAGGGTGTGGGTTTGTCTTCGGTACTGATAAGAATCACCTTCATCCGGTTATCATGTTATTGACCAGCAACAGAGTTGCCGGGTTCTAACAGGAATTCTAAACATTTGAACATAGGTTGTCAATTGAACCTTCACGCTGAAAAAAATGAGTTGACACAGGGGTGTCATTTTGGTTACTATGATTCACATAGGAAACACTGTTACCAATTGTGTTAATGCCGCTGAGAACGGACTTATGCCATTGAGAACGGACATTATGGCCGTTAAGATCGGTCATATTTTTTTCGAAACCCGGTAACGTTGTTTCCGTTAAAAAACATTGTAACAGAAGGAGTAGAAGCTATGAATATTAAAGGTAAATGGTCGTTAATCACCGGAGCCTCTTCGGGAATCGGCGAACAGTTCGCAAGACAATTAGCCAAGGAAGGCAGTCATCTGGTGCTTGTAGCCAGAACCAAAAGCAAACTCGATGCGCTCGCAGCCGAATTGACGCGCAGCCATGGAGTCCAGTGCCGGGTCATTCCCCTGGATCTATCGCTCGAAGGCGCTGCCGGAGATCTGTACCAGCAATGCCAACAGCTTGGCCTGAGTATCGATCTGCTGGTTAACAATGCGGGTTTTGCCACCCATGGCCTGTTTGAGGAGGTCTCCGGCGAACGCCAGCATGAAGAAGTGATGCTCATCGTCACCGCTGTAGTCGATATGACTCATTTATTCCTTCCCGGAATGCTCCACAGAGGGGCAGGCGCTGTGATCAATGTATCGTCTACCGCAGGCTTTCAGCCGCTGCCTTATATGGCCGTCTACGGGGCGACCAAAGCTTTTGTCTTGTCCTTTACCGACGCCCTGTGGTGGGAGAATCGTAATCGCGGCGTACAATTCTTCGCCCTGTGTCCAGGCTCGACGGAGACCAATTTCTTCAACGTGGTGGGTACGGAGGATGCTTCTGTCGGCGGCGCGAAGGACTCGCCGGAGCGGGTAGTGGCCCTTACACTGCGCGCTATGGCCAGAGGGAAACAGTACATTGTTCCGGGACTCCGCAATTACCTGAGTGCCCAGATTACCCGGTTCATGACCCGCAGACAAAGTCTGCGGCTGGTCGGTGGTATGCTTCGCCCCACACACCCTAAGGAGGATCTATAATGTCTACAGAAACCAATCCACGTAAACGTTCCACCGGTCAACACATTCGCAGATGGGGCTTGGTCCTGCTCGGCGTAATTGTGCTGGGAATAGCCGGATTCCTGCTGATGCCTGCCCCGGTAGAGCCTGCTGTATGGTCTGCACCTGCCGCCCCTTCTTTTGAGAAGGAGGGTCCCTGGAAAGAGAACAGCAAGCTTAGCTCCGCAGAGCTTGTGACAGACCGCGCGAAGTTCCCGGAATTTATCACTTTTGATTCTACGGGGCGGCTGTATACAGGCGACTCTGACGGCAAAATCTACAGAGTGGCCTTCGATGCGGAAGGCAAGGCGCAGCCAGCCGAAGTGTTCGCCGATACCCAGGGAACACCTAACGGGCTGAAATTCGATGCTGACGGAAATTTGATTGTGGCGGATATTCAGAAGGGGCTGCTGTCGATTGACCCGAATGGAAAGATTGAAGTATTGGCCACTGAAGTAGATGGAGGACCGATCTATCTGGCGAACGAGCTGGACGTCGCACAAGACGGATCGATCTATTTCTCCGATACCTCTAACTATGGTAAGGTCATGTTCAAAGAAATTGCCGAGAACAAACCGCATGGACGGTTGTTGAAATATGATCCGCAAACCAAACAGACAACCGTTCTGCTGAAGGATTTATATTTCGCCAACGGAGTCGTATTGTCTGCTGAAGAAGATTTCGTGCTTGTTGCTGAATCGTACCATTACCAGCTGACAAGGTATTGGCTAAAGGGGCCCAAACAAGGCACCTCTGATATTTTTGCGGAGAACCTGGCGGGGTTTCCAGACAATATCACCCGCGATGCTCAGGGACATTTCTGGGTGGGGGTATTCACAACCCGTCTGGCTTTTGCCGATTACATGCATAGTCATCCCTGGGTAGCAGCGACGATGTCCAAAGTTCCGCAGGCCTTGTTAAATGGAGCAAGTGCGCCGGTGAAGCACGGACTTGTCGCAGAATATGGACCCGAAGGAGAGCTTGTGAACAGCTGGCATGATCCTGAAGGAACCTTGTATGGCATCACCACTGCCGTAAGCCAGGGAGGATATTTATATCTCGGAACCGCACCGGGAGGAAGCCAGGGTGTTCATCGGGTGCTTCTGAAACCATAGGGATTGGATTGCTGCATTCATCTATCCACTGCCGCTTGTAGTATCCCAAACAGCAGCTCACTCTGACAGGAGGGGCTGCTGTTTGGCTTGAGGCATCTTCTTCTTAACCTCCAAGCACTACGCGCGTGAACGATACGCCACACCGTCGATCTGAACCTTAAGTCCATCCGGGCCGCCAATATGCGCGAACTCGGTGGATATGGTTTTGCGTGCCGGATAATTGCCTTGGAATCTGCGCTTGAACACCTCTTCCATGACCGGAATATCCCATACATCCCGCAGCAGAATATCCATCTTCACCACATCTGTTAGCGTAAGACCCACCTGCCCCAAGCGGTCCCTCATATCATTCAGCGCACCTTCTACCTGCTCTTCCACCTTTCCGCCTATATTGCCTACACAAAAGCTGAGGAAGATGAAATCTCCCGCTTCAACAAAACCTGAATACGCATAGTCCTTGTTCACATCATGTCTGATGATTTTGCCCATGTTCGCTTGTTCGCCCCTTGTCATCTGAGATAAGCCCAGTATAACGGTGGAACCCGGACAGCTGTGTGTCGTGGTTTTGTAGGATAATTATGGTAATATTAGGCTGAATGAAAAAGGGTTGCACCTGAAATGGAGGAGAACCATGAAGCGATTTCTTACCTCAAAATCTTTCCTGATTACATCTGTTCTGTTTAGCCTGCTGTTTATTGTGAATCTGACGGCAACTCCTGACAGCACGGCTACAGATATTGTAATCAGTATCCTTAAATCCATATTAGCCGGGGTGATCAGCGGGTTTTTGGTTGGCGGGCTGATCTTTCTTGTGCAGAAGAAGAAAACGGTCTGATTCTAGACTCCCGCATGCGGAAGTTCTGGAAGCTCCATAACAACCTGCCCCAGACACGCTGCCAGTACCTCATGATACCGCCGCTCCTCTTCTATCGTCACTTTCTCACGCAGCGATTCGAACAACGCCAGACAGCGTTTGAAGTTGCCGTCATGCCTGGACTGGTGGGCCAGCCTTAAAGATTGCATCGTCCAGTCCAGCGCCTCCGGCGCTCTGCCCCCTCGCTTACAATATAAGGCCAAGTGATAACAATAGCAGTAATACTGTGCGATATTATCTGCATCCTCATACTCTCCAAACCCGGCGCTCTGTTCAGCGAATCTATACAGCAGATCATCGACATCAAGCCCATACTGAACCGCAGCCTGTAAAATTACACCGAGACCTGGCAGCAGCTCCTCTGGATTATCCTGCAAGAACCGGGTATACCCCTCCAGAAATTCTGTTTTTCCGGACAGAATCTCCACCATATACAGGTTGGCACGCGCCAGACCTCTGAACTCCTCGGCAATCGCCTGCCCCTCCAGCCCCAAGTCTTCCATCCAGCCAAGCTCGGCATAGCGGTATATAGTCTCCCTTGCCTTACCATACTTCTCCTGTTTCTGGTAGGCAATGCCCCGCATTAGATGACTGAACCCGAAGTAATAAACCAGCGGACGCGCTGTGTCCAGAATGGGTATCGGAAGCTTTTTGGCCTTATGATACTGACGCTCCTCATAGACGCACTGCGCATAGCTATACAGAATCCCGGCAGCATCCAGCATCTTGTCCCATTCCTCGAAGCGAAAAGCCATTTCTATCATTTCAATGATAATCTCCGGATTCAGTGATTTCAGAATGGAAGGGCGCAAGGGTGGGGCCTCCTTTTTATCCATTTTTAGTTAATTGTATAACTGAATATATATTTGGTCAATATAAACAGTACTTTTAAGTACTGTTTATCTATAAATTGATTTGGTTTTGATTATCTGTAATGGTTAGCTGACCTCTTCTAACCTTAAGTGGAGGTGATCCCATGAATTTACCAGAAAGTGTAGGAAGTCGGATACGTGAGCTTCGAAAAGCAAAAGGATGGACTCAAGAACAACTGGCGGAAGCAGCATCACTTCATTACAGTTATATAGGTGGGGTTGAACGAGGGGACCGCAACATTTCTTTGGAGACACTGGAGAAAAT
>NZ_JUEI01000012.1:0-63414 GCF_000802655.2 Paenibacillus sp. IHB B 3415
CGGTCAAGGAAGCCGCGGGCCAGCTGGTGCAGCAGCTGACTGGACAGCAGCTGCTGCTGAATACAGACCGCACCGCGCCGTTCGCGCAGGTGACGATGTTCCTGCCGCTGCGGGGGGCGGACGGCCAGGAGACGGCTTCCGTCCATATCCAGTCCCGGCGCGGCCGCAAAGGCGAGCTGGATGCGGCGAACTGCCGCCTGTGGTTTGATCTGGATATGAAGCAGCTCGGCCAGACTATGGTGGACGTACAGGTCGTTGACCGGATTGTCAGCCTTAAGCTGCATAATAATGAACCCTGGGTGCTGGAGCTGCTGGAAGGGCGCCGTGAGGACATTAAGACAGCGGTTGAATCTATAGGGTATCAGCTGTCCAGCCTGCGCACGGAGCCGTTGCCCGAGTTGAGTACGGCTGCAGCTCCTGCCAAACAGTCCGATTATGTTCCGGATTCCTACAAAGGAGTCGATTACCGCATATGAGTGAGTCTGAACATAAGGTTTCACAGAACCTCAAAAAGGCGGTTGCCCTTAAATATATCCCCGGCCAAAGCGAAGCCCCGGTTGTTGTTGCCAAAGGACAAGGCTCGGTAGCCGATATCATTCTGCAAAAAGCCAAGGAAAACGGGGTTGCTGTGCAGGAGGATGCCGCGCTGGTGGAGGTCCTCTCTAAGCTGGATCTGGATCAGCAGATTCCGCCTCAGTTGTACCAGCTGGTCGCGGAGATTCTGAGTTATGTATATCAGAGTGACCGTTCTGCCGGGGAACGGAGACCGAAGTGAGTCACGGGGCGGACAGGACGAATTATACCCGCAAGCAAAAAGGGGCGGCTGCCGAGCAGGCGGCAAGTCTGTATCTGTCCTCCCGGGGATACATAATTAGGGAGTGCAATTGGCGCTGCCGCAGCGGAGAGCTTGATATTATTGCTGAATATGAAGAGGGGATTGTCTTCATTGAAGTGCGCAGCCGGAGCGGGGCTGGTGTGCAGGGAACCCCGGAGGAGTCAGTGGATGAACGCAAAATCCGCCAGGTGAGAAATACAGCCCAGGTGTATTTACATATGCAGGGTCTGCATGATGCGGTGATTTCCTTTGATGTAATCGCCGTACAGCTAAATAGAGATTTAAGTATTGCTTCACTACGGCATATCCGTGAGGCATTTTAGCTCTTTTTTTTGCCTGTGTTCAACGATTCTGCTTATTTATCCTTGACATATCATGGGCTCCATGGGTCATTTCTTGAAAGAAATGGGTAAACATTAGTGTAACTTTTAATGTCACCATGAGGAGGGCTGTCCGAGTGAGAAATCAACCGATTGATATACAGGTAAGTTTTACTTGCCAGCATTGCGAGCACAGAGTCGTAGCGGAATTGGGCGGAGAGCCTCTGTCCGTTGTCTGCTGCAGCAATTGTAATAAGACATTTACCGTTATGCGGCCTGCAATAGCGGAAGAGATATTAATTGACTGGGAGCATGAGGCTTTATTCCATAAAATGCGTGCGGAAAAAACAGAAAGCAGCAACAGCAGCCTGTTGTCACTTGTCATCAATGTCATCGAGCTGCTTACCTGGAAGGATAAGGGGAACGGTCAGGTAGAGGCCATTAAGGAAATGCGTCAATGGCTGATCGAGCATGAGGAAACCCCTCCTCTGGCTGAGTTAATTCAGGTTGACGTGAATCGGCGTTCTTCCAAGAGAAACTGGAATAAATAAACCATTCCTGAAGTACTTGAAATGGGGGAGCTGTTTTGACTAATGTCTTTTTCACCTCGGATCATCATTTTGGCCATAAGCTGATCATAGATTTCGAATCCCGTCCCTTTGGCAGTGCCGGGGAGATGGACCAGTCGATGATTGCCAGCTGGAACGCTGTGGTGGGCAAAGGGGATAAGTTATTTCATCTGGGGGATTTCTCCTTCTTGAATCAGGAGGCTACCCGGAATATCGTTTCTGCGCTGAACGGCTACAAAATCCTGATTCTCGGTAATCATGACCGCGGACGCGGGCGTAATTGGTGGCTGGAAGCCGGATTTGACGAGGTCAGTGAATACCCGATCATTTATAAAGAGTTTTTTATGCTCTCCCATGAACCTATGTATATGAACAAGCATATGCCTTACGTAAATGTGCATGGCCATATTCATGGACAGAAATATGAAGGCAACAGCCATTTTAACATTTGTGTAGAGCACTGGAATTACGCGCCGTTGTCCTTTGAACAGATCAGGGATGCCGTTGTGGCCAGTGAGGAAGGCTGAACAAATTGATTCTCTAGTCATAGATGCACAATTATGCAATACGAGTGGGAATTGGGATTTACGCAGCGCCTTGTGCGTAATAGTCCTTGCATGACAGCAGGGGCTATAGGTATACTCAACATAATAAAGCTAAAGGAAAAAAGAGGAAGCACCCTTTTTCTTGGAAATAAACGCCCGTTCCGGGCGTATTTCAGGAGGAGAGGTGTTTTTTTTGTACGGAAAAATGCATAGTGCATGTTTGTACGGTATTGAAGGCGTAATGATCGGAGTGGAAATTGATCTGGCGAACGGGCTGCCGCAGACGATAATCATCGGATTGCCGGATTCTGCTGTGAGGGAAGCGGTAGAGAGAGTCCGGGCTGCGGTTAAAAACTGCGGCTACAGCTATCCTCAGCAGCGCGTTACGATCAATCTGGCACCTGCAGATCTGCGCAAGGAGGGATCTGCGTTCGATCTGGCCATCGCCCTGGGGATTCTGACAACAAGCGGTCAGCTTATTATGCCGGATGCCGGGAAAATGCTGCTCATCGGAGAATTGGCGCTGGACGGCAGTCTGCGTCCGGTCAATGGGGTGTTATCTATGGTAGAGGCAGCGCGCCGGGCAGGCTTTCAGGCAGTCCTCGTACCACCGGGAAATGCTGCCGAAGCAGCGCTGATTACGGGAATCCGTGTATATACTGCCGGACATTTGCGCGAGTTGTCACCCTCAGCTGCTGGTGTTCCGGCTTCTCCGTCTACGGTAGAGCCAGCTCCAGGACTGGAGCCGCGATTACCAACAGAAGTGCCTGATTCAGCCGTTCCGGAACTATCCATGCCGCAGATAGAGCTGCCGTTTCCGGTATCGGTTAGCAATGAGCTGTCCCCGAGGAACCGTCCGCCAGTTCAGGTGCTGACGCTAGACCATTTGAGATATCAGCTGGAAGGGAACGAGGTTATTGCGCCGAGCCGGGAGGATCATCTGATGAAGGAGGATTACAGCGATGTAATTGGACAGAATCACGTGAAGCGCGCGCTCACTATTGCCGCTGCCGGAATGCATAATATTATCTTGATCGGCCCTCCGGGGACAGGCAAAACGATGCTGATTAAACGCCTTCCCGGCATTCTCCCTGACCTGAGCGATGATGAATCGCTGGAGGTGATGAAGATATTCAGTGCCGCCGGTAAGCTGAGGGACAGCAATGGGGGCCTGATGCGCCTCCGCCCGTTTCGTTCCCCGCATCACACGATTTCGGCTGCCGGACTGATTGGCGGAGGGGGAATACCAAAGCCGGGAGAAGTCAGCCTGGCACACCGCGGAATTCTGTTTCTGGACGAGCTGCCAGAATTCTCCCGTACGGTCCTTGAGGTGCTCCGCCAGCCGCTGGAGGACGGGGTAGTGACTATCAGCCGGGCCAGGGCGTCGTTTACCTTTCCCGCCCAGTTTCTGCTCGCCTGCTCCATGAACCCCTGCATGTGCGGGTTTCTCGGGAACGGCAGCTCACAGCAGCGGTGTACCTGCAGTCCGGCACGAATCGCCCAGTACCGGGCCAAAATCTCAGGACCGCTGCTGGACCGGATGGACATGCAGGTCGATGTTCCCCGCCCGAAGGAATGGGACCGGAATGTGCCGGCGTTGTCTACAGCGCGGATGCGTGAGGACGTTCTGCGGGCTCAGGCTATTCAAGCTAAGCGTTACCAGCACCTGCCGATCTCCTGGAACAGTGAGCTTTCGGGAGCGGCGTTACGCCGTTACGCAGGTCTAAGGCATGAAGAGAATTTGCTACTGAACCGAATTCTGGAGAGTCTTGGCCTCAGCATGCGGGCGCATGACCGGATCATTAAGCTGGCCCGCACCATCGCCGATCTGGAAGGGGCGGAGGAGATTGGCTCTGCGCATCTTGCCGAAGCTGTCCAGTACCGTAATCTGGACCGCCAGGTGACGGCAGAGGAGGAATACTGAGTGAGCGGTGAGAAGAATGAAGCGGACTAAGAGGGCGTTATCTTGTTCATCCGCCTGAAATGATCGGGAACTGGTCCGCCAGGGAATGCGTATCAGTAACTCTTTTGAAAGTTAATTGTAACACGGACCTCAAAGCATAAAGTTTGCCGGTTAACGGCAAACACCCTGTCCGGGGCGCTGGACAGGGTGTTTATTTTAAAGAAAGTATCGCTATTTCGACTTACAGCACATTCAGTTCAACTTCAATATTGCCGCGGGTTGCGCGGGAGTAAGGGCATGCGCCGTGAGCCGCTTCTACCAGCTGGACTGCAGTGTCGTGATCTACACCTTTGACCAGAACATCCATCTTCACGGCAATGCCGAAGCCGCCGTCTTCGACTTTGCCGAAGCTTACCGTAGCAGTTACCTCACTGCCTTCGATCTTGATTTTACCCATACGGGCCACCATATTCAGTGCGCTGTCGAAACATGCGGAATAGCCTGCTGCAAACAGCTGTTCAGGGTTAGTGCCTTCGCCGCCGGCGCCGCCCATTTCGCGCGGTGTGCTGATCGTAAGGTTTAGCTTAGGACTTTCAGATTCGATATATCCTTGTCTTCCGCCAACCGCTTTTACTGTTGTTTCATACATTTTCTGTTGAATAGTCATCATTATAAATCGCTCCCGTTCGTTTTCAAATTGTATTGTATACAACTTAATTTAACACAATTAAAATAAAAGTCAATCTATTTCCCGCTATTAACATGATATTATGAATGAATTGTGATAAACTAATGTCACAAAGGCAGGTGAAGAAGATATGCAAGAAGAAACTATGACCCCTCCGGAGCTAATGCTTGAGAATCAGCTCTGCTTTACGATTTATGCCTGTTCGCGTGAATTTACGAAGCTGTACCAGCCTCACCTGGACAAGATCGGATTAACGTATTCGCAGTACCTGGTTATGCTTGTCCTCTGGGAGAGACGGCAATGTACGGTCAAGGAGCTTGGTGAAGCTCTGTTCCTGGACTCCGGTACACTGACTCCGCTGCTCAAGAGACTGCAGGCTGCAGGGCTGATTCTGCGCGAACGTTCTTTGCAGGACGAGCGGAAGGTGTTAATTTCATTAACCGCACAAGGTTTGGCACTGCAGCAGGATGCGATGTGCATTCCCGGTAAAATGGCCGAAGGCACCATGCTCTCCCCCGAGGAGTTTGTTGGACTGCTCGGCCAGTTCAAAGACCTGCTCACCCGTGTTCATGAAAGCAATATTAGCAATTCGAAATAGTCTATCAGCACAAAGTCAATGCAATCGTTCGCATTCCGGCATGAAATCGAGCGAAAATGTATGTATAAATAGTGAAAGTTTTTAAGGAAAGCGCTTATAAAACATGTTACAATATTCTGGGTTTCACATTCTGGCATATAGGTAATTATAGATATCACTCTGTAATATGTTCTATATGCCACTAGCAGAAAACTGTACCGTTTACGGATTTAGTATTCAGGCGGCGGTTTTCTGCATGTGCCGGGATATTGCCAGTTTTCACCGGTCTGGACCCGGCTTTGGACAATCAAAACGGAATGCGGAATGGCTGCAGGCTGCCTGCTACACGGCCACCGCAAAACTTTAGGAGGCTTCCGGTATGAATATCCACGAGTATCAGGGAAAAGAAGTACTTAAGAAGTACGGCGTAGCCGTACCGAACGGAAAAGTAGCTTATACAGTGGAGGAAGCAGTGGAAGCTGCCGCAGCGCTGAGTACACCGGTAGTTGTAGTCAAAGCTCAGATTCATGCAGGCGGACGCGGTAAAGCCGGCGGCGTCAAGGTGGCGAAGAACAGTGATGAGGTTCGTGCCTATGCGGCTGAAATCCTCGGCAAGACGCTGGTCACCCACCAGACGGGACCCGAAGGCAAGGTAGTGAAGCGGCTGCTGATTGAAGAGGGCTGCCAGATTGTCAAAGAGTATTATATCGGACTGGTTGTAGACCGTGGTTCCGGACGGGTAGTCATGATGGCTTCCGAGGAGGGCGGTACAGAGATCGAAGAGGTGGCGGCCACACATCCGGAGAAGATTTTCAAGGAGATCATTGATCCGGCAGTGGGACTACAGACCTTCCAGGCGCGCAAACTGGCTTACAGCATAGCCATACCTTCAGAGCTGGTAAATAAAGCGGTCAAGTTCATGCAAGCGCTATATCTGGCTTTTGTGGATAAAGATTGCTCTATCGCGGAGATTAATCCGCTGGTTGTAACGGCTGATGGAAATGTAATGGCGCTCGATGCCAAGCTGAATTTCGATTCTAACGCGCTGTTCCGGCATAAGGATATTCTGGAGCTCCGTGACCTGGACGAAGAGGATGCCAAAGAGATTGAGGCTTCCAAATACGATCTTAGCTATATCGCGCTTGACGGCAACATCGGCTGTATGGTGAATGGGGCGGGCCTCGCGATGGCTACCATGGATATTATTAAATATTACGGCGGAGAGCCGGCCAACTTCCTGGATGTAGGGGGCGGCGCAACCACAGAGAAGGTAACCGAAGCTTTCAAGATCATCCTCTCGGATGATAAGGTAAGCGGGATTTTTGTTAATATTTTCGGCGGAATCATGCGCTGTGATGTCATTGCTACTGGTGTAGTTGAGGCAGCAAGACAGCTCGGGTTAACGAAGCCGCTGGTTGTACGTCTTGAAGGCACGAATGTAGCACTGGGCAAAGAAATTCTCGCCGGATCGGGACTGAATATTGTTGCTGCCGATTCCATGGCTGACGGTGCCCGTAAAATTGTTGCTCTGGTGTAATATTCGACAATAAAAGTGAGGATGTGACCTGACGCATGAGCATTCTTGTAGATAAACATACGAAAGTCATCACACAGGGAATTACGGGCGCTACGGGCTTATTTCATACTAAAGGGGCACTGGATTACGGCACCCAGATGGTAGGCGGGGTAACCCCGGGCAAGGGAGGAACCTTTGTTCAGATCACTCTTGAAAATGGCACGGAAGCCAGTCTTCCGGTATTTGATACGGTCGTTGCCGCCAAAGCTGCCACGGGTGCAACCGCGAGTGTGATTTATGTTCCGCCGGCTTTTGCTGCAGATTCGATTATGGAAGCTGTGGATGCTGAAATGGAACTCGTCATTTGTATCACAGAAGGCATTCCCGTGCTGGATATGGTAAAAGTATCAAGATATATGGAGGGCCGTTCTACTGTATTGATCGGTCCCAACTGTCCGGGGGTTATCACGCCCGGAGAATGTAAAATCGGGATTATGCCGGGTTATATTCATATGCCGGGTTATGTAGGGGTTGTCTCGCGGAGCGGAACATTGACCTATGAAGCTGTACATCAGCTGACGGAGCGTGGTATCGGCCAGTCTTCGGCTGTAGGTATCGGTGGAGATCCGGTCAAGGGATCGGAGTTCATAGATATTCTGAAGCTGTTTAATGATGACCCGGGCACCAAAGCTGTCATCATGATCGGAGAGATCGGCGGGACGGCGGAGGAAGAGGCGGCTCTGTGGATTAAAGAGAATATGACAAAGCCTGTAGTCGGCTTTATCGGTGGCGTTACTGCACCTCCCGGCAAACGGATGGGCCATGCAGGGGCGATTATTTCAGGCGGCAAAGGAACGGCCAGCGAGAAAATTGCTGTGCTGGAGTCCTGCGGGATCAAGGTCGCGCCAACGCCTGCGGAGATGGGCTCTACGCTCGTCAGTGTGCTTGAGGAACGCGGCATTCTGAATGCTTTCACCACCCACTAGAGATCTGCCTGCAGAATCACACAAAGATCACTGCTTTTACCGCTGATTCATGTATAATCATTTTAAAGGTAAGCAACCTTTTGTCCCGGAGTACCGGGGTGAAAGGTTGCTTTTTTTGTCTTTTTTAGCAGGTTATGTAATCATTAAGGAAGGCTGGCCCTTCCGTATAGGAGAGAGTGCATATGGAAACGCGGGATCTGCTGTTCGGTTTAAATGAAGTAGAAGGCATTGGATGGAAAAGTATGGACAGAATACGACAGGCGGGACTTTTGACGAATGAAGCTTTGTCCTGTTCCGTTACAGATTGGGAGCGGGCCGGAATCAGCGGCAAAATGTCGGCCAGGCTTAACGCTGTCTTTAATGAAGAATGGATTCTGCAGCGCCGCTCTTTAATGGAAGCAAGCGGTGTTTCGATGGTGACTTTGCTGGATGAAGTGTACCCTGTCCAGTTAAAGGAAACCCACCAGCCGCCTTGGGTTTTGTATTATCGCGGCCGTCTGGAGCTGGCTTCCCGGCCTTCTGTAGCTATGGTTGGTACCCGTGTGCCTACTGCCTATGGACGTAAGATTGGTGAAATGCTGGCTGGACAGCTGAGTGCGGCCGGTCTCACGGTTATAAGCGGCCTGGCGAGAGGGATTGACAGTGTCTGCCACGAAGCTGCATTAACGGGAGCCGGAAGTACCATTGCGGTGGTCGCAACGGGGCTGGACAAGGTCTATCCGCCTGAGAACCGTGAGCTGGAGCAGCAGATTTCACGTGTCGGGCTTGTGCTTAGCGAATATCCGCTGGGCACCCCGAGCCATCCCGGGTTATTTCCGCAGCGCAACCGGATTATCGCCGGACTGTCGCTCGGCACGGTGGTGGTCGAAGCAGACAGCCGCAGCGGTTCCCTGATTACCGCCGACGCTGCGCTAGAAGCAGGAAGGGATGTGTTTGCTGTCCCGGGTCCGCTAACCTCGCCCAAGAGCAGAGGCGCATTAGAGCTGATTAAACAAGGTGCGAAGGTGGTAACAAGCTCCGCGGATATCGTGGAAGAATACATAGCTTATCTGCCTGGAAAGGGTACTTCAGGGTCTCCGGCAAGCGGTTCCGGGCCTTCCGCCGGAGACGGGTTAATCGAAAAGAAATTGACAAGTGAGGAGTTACACCTTTACCATATACTGCATCAAGGCCCCTTTACACTCGATGAGCTCCTGGCGTCCACGAGGTGGGATTTTGGACATTTGCATTCAGTTCTGTTATCTTTAATCATAAAAAAAGCGGTAACACAATTGCCGGGTGCAATTTATAAGGTAATTTAATATAGAAGTAACCGTGTTAAGCATAGACTCTTGATTTCCGCCGGGCCTGAGGGCAGGTTCAGGAGGATGTATGCTTACAAACTTTTGGGAGGAAAACCTATGGCAGATGCGTTGGTTATTGTAGAGTCACCGGCAAAAGCAAAAACGATTGGTAAATATCTGGGCAGTAAATATATTGTAAAGGCATCAATGGGACATATCAGAGATTTGCCGAAAAGTCAGATTGGTGTGGAAGTGGAGAATGATTTCAACCCCAAATATATAACGATCCGCGGCAAAGGCTCTATCTTGAAGGAACTCAAGGATGCCAGCAAAAAAGTGAAAAAAGTCTATCTCGCAGCTGACCCGGACCGCGAAGGTGAAGCTATTGCCTGGCATTTGGCGCATGCGCTGGATTTGGACAACACACAGGAATGCCGGGTTGTCTTTAATGAGATTACGAAGCAGGCTGTAAAGGATGCTTTCAAGACTCCGCGCAAAATTAACATGGATCTTGTGAATGCCCAGCAGGCCCGCCGTATTCTGGACCGGCTCGTCGGATACAAGATTAGCCCCCTATTATGGAAGAAAGTCAAAAAAGGCCTGTCCGCAGGACGGGTACAATCGGTAGCTGTGAAGATTATTATGGACCGCGAGAACGAAATCTCTGCTTTTGTTCCCACAGAATACTGGAGTATTACTGCGAAGCTGGGCATCCGCGATTCCTTGTTCGAAGCCAAGTTCCACAAGCTGAATGGCGACAAAAAAGAGCTGGGCCAGGAGAGCGATGTACAGGAAGTATTGGATGCTATTAAGAATTCCGCCTTCCAGGTTAAAGAGGTAAAAGAGAAGGAAAGACAACGGCATCCTTCCGCTCCGTTTACAACAAGCTCACTGCAGCAGGAAGCTGCCCGTAAGCTTGGCTTCCGCGCATCCAAGACCATGTCTGTTGCTCAGCAGCTCTATGAGGGGGTTGAGCTGGGCAAGGAAGGCACTGTCGGTTTAATTACCTATATGCGTACGGATTCCACCCGTCTGTCTGCTACGGCCCAGGAAGAAGCTAAGGAGCTGATCCTCTCCAAATACGGTGAGAAGTTCGTTCCCGAGACACCGCGCCAGTATTCCAAGAAAGCTGCGGGAGCCCAGGATGCGCATGAAGCGATCCGTCCAACCTCGGCGCTCCGTGAGCCTGACATGGTCAAAGAATTCCTGAGCCGTGACCAATTCCGCCTGTATAAACTGGTTTGGGAGCGTTTTGTTTCCAGTCAGATGTCTTCAGCCCTGCTTGATACGCTATCTGTGGATATTACAGCGGGCACTGCGATTTTCAGAGCCGTCGGGTCCAAGGTTTCTTTCCCGGGCTTCATGAAGGTATACGTAGAAGGCAATGATGACGGCACAACGGATGAGGAAAAGTATCTGCCGCCGCTTAAGGCCGGCGATGACTTAACCAAACATGATATTGAGCCGAAGCAGCATTTCACTCAGCCGCCTCCAAGATATACGGAAGCGCGTCTGGTCAAAACGCTGGAGGAACTGGGGATCGGCCGTCCGAGTACGTATGCGCCAACACTGGAGACGATCCAGAAGCGCGGATATGTAGCGATTGAAGAGAAGAAGTTCATGCCAACCGAGCTCGGTGAGCTGATCATAGAGCAAATGGAAGAGTTCTTCCCGGAAATTCTGGATGTGGAATTCACAGCCCATATGGAAGGGGATCTTGACCATGTGGAGGAAGGTGCTGAGGACTGGGTGAAAGTGCTGGCCCAGTTCTATGAGTCTTTTGAGAAACGTCTCCTCTACGCCGAAGAAGAAATGAAGGAAATTGAGATAGAAGATGAAGTTTCCGATGAGCTATGCGAGAAATGCGGGAAGCCGATGGTTTACAAGCTGGGCCGTTTCGGTAAATTCCTGGCCTGCTCCGGATTCCCGGACTGCCGTAATACGAAGCCGATCATCAAGGATATCGGAGTAAGCTGTCCGAAATGTCATGAGGGTAAGGTTGTAGAGCGCCGCAGCAAGAAAGGCCGTGTCTTCTACGGCTGCGATCAGTATCCGGGCTGTGACTTTGTATCCTGGGATAGACCGTCGGTTAAACCATGTCCTGTCTGCGGCTCATGGATGGTAGAGAAGCGCAACAAACAGGGGACTAAGCTGCAATGCACTTCTTGTGATCATACCGAGGCAGTGCTGGACAACGAAGAACTGGCAGAATAATTGTGTTACAGGAGGAAAGGAAATTGACTGATATAGCTAAAGTAACCGTGATTGGAGCCGGACTTGCCGGCAGTGAAGCCGCCTGGCAGATTGCCTCGCGCGGGGTTCCGGTCAGATTATATGAGATGCGTCCGGTTGTGAAGACACCGGCGCATCATACGGACCAGTTCGCCGAGCTGGTCTGCAGTAACTCTCTGCGGGCCAACGGCCTTGGTAATGCGGTAGGTGTACTCAAGGAGGAAATGCGCCGTTTGGACTCGCTGGTACTAGGTGCAGCCGACCGGCATGCTGTTCCGGCTGGAGGCGCACTTGCCGTAGACCGCGATGGTTTCTCTGGTGAAATTACATCGATGCTGCATAATCACCCTCTGGTGGAAGTCATAAATGAAGAACTTGCGCATATACCGGAGGAAGGGACTGTTGTCATTGCGACAGGCCCGCTAACCTCTCCGGCACTCTCCGCTGAGATTAAAGTGCTGCTTGGCGAGGAGTATTTCTATTTCTATGATGCGGCTGCCCCGATTGTCGAGAAGGACACCATTGATATGAGCAAGGTGTATTTGGCCTCCCGATACGACAAAGGTGAAGCTGCATACCTGAACTGTCCGATGACGGAAGAGGAATTCGATGTTTTTTATGATGCACTGATCTCGGCTGAGACTGCCGCACTCAAAGATTTTGAGAAAGAGATTTACTTCGAAGGCTGTATGCCGATCGAGATTATGATGAAGCGCGGCAAGCAGACAGCACTCTTCGGGCCGATGAAGCCCGTAGGTCTGATGAATCCTCATACAGGGAAGCTTCCTTACGCGGTTGTGCAACTTCGTCAGGATAATGCAGCCGGAACGCTTTATAACCTGGTTGGCTTCCAGACCCATTTGAAGTGGGGCGAACAAAAACGCGTGTTTTCACTTATCCCCGGTCTTGAGAACGCAGAGTATGTCCGTTATGGTGTCATGCACCGCAATACATTTATCAATTCTCCCAAGCTGCTGCATCCCACCTATCAAATGAAGGGACGGGAAAGACTGTTCTTTGCCGGCCAGATGACAGGGGTTGAAGGCTATGTGGAGTCTGCGGCTTCAGGTATGATCGCGGGTATGAATGCTGCCAGAGCGGCACTCGGTGAGGACGGTCTGATCTTCCCGCAGGATACCGTGCTGGGCAGCATGCCGGCCTACATCACTTCTGCAGATCCCGAGCATTTCCAGCCGATGAACGCCAACTTTGGCCTGCTGCCAAAGCTTGAAACGAGATTCCGCAGTAAAAAAGAGAAAAACGAACGCCTGGCTTACCGTGCGCTGGATAGTCTTGCTGCCTATGCTGCAGACAAAGGCCTGGCCTATACTGAGCCGGAGGTCGTAGAACCTCAGCTTACCGAAGCGGAAAGTCCGGCACAATAAAACTTAAACGTAAGCTTCCGGGACGGTTTGTCCGAAGCTGGTCCGGGATGCTTATGCCACAACACTAAGTGTATGCTTCCGGATCAGGTTTGTTCTAAGTGATTCAAGGAAAGCTATGCTACAAAAACTTTAGGAGGGTGCCCATTATGTTACCCAGCTTTCATGCGACTACGATTTGTGCGGTAAGACATGACGGTCATGCCGCGATTGCCGGCGATGGTCAGGTTACATTCGGAGAGAGTGTCATTATGAAGACGACGGCCAAGAAGGTCCGCCGCCTGTACAGAGGACAAGTAATTGCCGGTTTTGCGGGCTCCGTAGCGGATGCGATTACTTTGTTTGAGAAGTTTGAGGGGAAGCTGGAGGAGCATCACGGCAATCTGCAGCGGGCTGCAGTAGAACTGGCCAAGGACTGGCGCCAGGATCGTATCCTGCGCAAGCTGGAAGCGCTCATGATCGTGATGGACAAGGAAGGCATGCTGCTTATTTCCGGAAACGGCGAAATTATTGAACCCGATGATGACGTTCTGGCAATTGGCTCCGGCGGCAACTTTGCGCTGGCTTCCGGTCGCGCGCTCAAACGTCATGCATCGCATCTGGGCGCAGCGGATATTGCCAGAGAAGCTCTGCAGATCGCTTCCGAGATCTGTGTGTATACCAACTCCAATATTATTGTCGAACAATTATAGGCATGGTGCCATAGAAAGAGGGAGGAAGTCACAATGGTGAATCAATCGCTTACACCCCGCCAGATCGTAGCAGAGCTGGATAAATATATCGTAGGTCAGAAACAGGCTAAGAAATCGGTGGCCGTTGCTCTCCGCAACCGGTATCGGCGCAGCCTTTTATCCGAAGAGCTCCGGGATGAGGTTGTTCCTAAGAATATTCTCATGATTGGTCCTACAGGTGTCGGCAAAACGGAGATCGCACGGCGTCTGGCCAAGCTGGTCAATGCACCGTTCATCAAAGTGGAAGCCACTAAATTCACGGAAGTCGGCTACGTAGGCCGTGATGTGGAATCGATGGTCCGTGACCTGGTAGAGACTTCAATCCGTATGGTGAAGCTGGAACGTACCGAGAAGGTGAAGGACCGCGCTGAAGAACTGGCGAACGACCGCATTGTAGCAATACTGGTTCCTTCGACCTCGAAGGGCAAATCGCAGCGCAATCCGTTCGAGATGATTTTTGGCGGCAATAACGGCGGTGCAGAGGAAGCCAAAGAAGAGCCGGAGGACGGTAGTCTGAGCGAGCGCCGCAGAGGCATTAAGTTCAAGCTGCTGGCGGGTCAGCTCGAGGACGATATCATTGAAATCGATGTGGAAGACACCACTCCTTCGATGATGGATATGTTTGCCGGCCAAGGCAACGACCAGATGGGCATGAACATGCAGGAAATGTTCGGCAGCCTGCTGCCTAAGCGTACGAAGAAGCGCAAGCTGCCGATCCGTGAAGCCCGCAAGGTGCTGATTCAGGATGAGGCTGCCAAGCTGATTGATACGGATGATATGATTCAGGAGTCGGTAGCCCGCGCAGAGCAGTCCGGTATTATTTTTATCGATGAGATTGATAAGGTGGCCAGCCAGGGTAAAGGCTCCGGTCCGGATGTATCCCGTGAAGGGGTGCAGCGTGATATTCTGCCTATCGTTGAAGGTTCCACTGTGATGACCAAATACGGGCCTGTGAAGACGGATTACGTATTATTCATCGCTGCCGGAGCTTTTCATATTGCCAAGCCTTCGGACCTAATTCCTGAGCTTCAGGGACGTTTCCCGATCCGTGTGGAGCTGAGCAGTCTTACTCTTGAGGATTTTGTCTCTATTCTGACCGAACCGGAGAACGCGCTGACGAAGCAATATGTTCATCTGCTGCAGACCGAGAACATCGAAATTCAGTTCCAGAAGGAAGCGATTCAGGAAATTGCCAAAATCGCCGCTTCCGTGAATCAGAATATGGAGAATATCGGGGCCCGGCGCCTGCATACGATTCTGGAGAAGCTGCTGGAGGACCTATCCTTCGAAGCGCCGGAGCTGACACTGGAGACAATGGTCATAACTCCGGAGTATGTTCGCGAAAAACTGGCAGGAATCGCCCAGGATCGCGATTTAAGTCAATATATCCTTTAAAGCGACAGAGTGTTATCCCGCTAAATTAGGTATTAAGAATTATTGCTATGCAAATTCAATTCGAAAATTGTGCATAAAGAGTTAAATAATAGTAATTAAAAGAATTATATGGAATAAAAAAGGTAGAATATTGTAAAAACATGCTTTAAGCCCTCTCTTTTCTGAAAAGATAGGGCTTATTTCTTATTGTAATAATATACAAATTCTAAGAGAATCAATGTATGTGAGATTGACATAAGAATCATCCATCGACAGCGTTCGACCTGCCCTCGACAAATTAATGAAAATTTTAGCTTTTTTTGTCGAAAGTAAGCAGGGATTCGGGGGAAGTTGTGGAATTCTTTTCATTATGATAGGTTTGGAAGGGGGATTACCATGGGTTTGCTGAACAGTGTCAGTTTTCAAAGATTACAGGGAGGCCTAGATGCCGCCACCAAACGACAAAGTGTTCTGGCTAATAACGTTGCAAATGTTGATACGCCGAATTTTAAACGCTCTGATGTCAGTTTTGAAAGTTTCCTGAGACAACAGGAGAGCGGTGTAAAACCTACACTGAGTGCGAAAGTATCAGACTCCCGGCATTTCCAATTTGGAACAGTAACCGGCGTGCCGGCTGCTGTTGTCAGTACAGATGAGACTACTTCTATGAACAACAACGGCAATAATGTGGACATGGACCGCGAACAGGCGCTGAGCGCTGAGAACCAGCTAAGGTATAACTCTTACGTTGAACAGTTGAACAGTCAGATTACTATGATGCGTACAGTTGTGCAGGGAGGGTAATAAATAATGAACTTTGGTAGCAGCTTTGGAATAAGCGCATCGGCATTGACTGCCCAGCGCCTGCGGATGGATGTGATTTCCTCCAATATCGCCAACGCCGAGACAACCAGAGCTTCCGTGGTTGACGGCAAAGCCGTACCTTACCGCCGTAAGCTTGTAGTGCTGGAAACAGCCCAGGCTGATAGCTTCTCTAATATACTCGATTCAAAAATGAGCGGCGGCAGCGAAGGTGTTAAAGTGAAGTCGATTATTGAGGATAATTCACCGCTGAAGCCCGTATACAATCCAAGTCATCCTGATGCGGATGTTGACGGATATGTGTACATGCCGAATGTGGATCTTACCAAGGAAATGGTGGACATGCTGTCTGCCTCACGTTCTTATGAAGCGAATGTAACGATGCTTAATGCGTCCAAAGCGATGGTGGGTAAGGCGCTCGAAATCGGCCGTTAATTGAATTGATTAGGAGGAGAATAATTGATACAGAACTTATTGATTGGAACTCAGGCTGTACAGCCGCTGGCTATGAAACCCGTAGCTTCAGAAGCTTCAGCCGTCTCCGAAACGGGACAAAGCTTTGGTTCATACCTGGAGAACGCCCTTAATCAGGTGGCGGACCAGGAACAGCAGGCTAAAGACATGAGTAACAAATTTGTTTTGGGAGAAGTCAACATTGATGAAGCTATGATTTCGTCCCAACAGGCATTGCTGAGTTTGCAGTTGACTACACAAGTCCGGAACAAAGTAATTGAAGCCTATCAGGAAATTATGAGAACTCAAATCTAAATAATCCTAGCTACGTTTCGGATGGGGTGACACTGTGAATGAAAGATTGGCCCAGTACCGGGAGAAGATCACCCTGTATTGGAACAGATTCAGCGGTAAACAGAAAATATTATTTTTCTCCACTCTGTTTATCATCATAATAATAATCGTAGTTTTGACCATGCAATTATCAAAGACAGAATATGAAGTTGCTTTTCAGGATCTGGACAGTACCGATTCCGCGGGAGTTATGACTTATTTGGATACTTCGGGGATTCCTTACCGTTTAAGTCCGGATGGGAAGAGTATCTCAGTACCCAGTACTGACGCCGCGCGCATCAAGATAGCCATTGGTTCGCAGGGGATCGTACAGGAAGGCTCCATCGGGTACAAAGTATTTGATGAATCTTCTTCGATGATTGGGACTACAGACAGTGAATTCAACGTGAAGTACAACAATGCGCTGAACGGCGAAGTTGAGCAGCTGATGAGAAGAATGCAGGGGATTAAAGATGTCAAGGTTCTGATTACCCTGCCGAAGGAAACTGTGTTTGCCTCACAGGAGGATCAGGAGAAGGCGTTGGCTTCCGTGGTGCTTAGCTTCAATCCCGGATTTAGGCCTACACAGGATAATATCGACGGGTACTTCAATCTCGTAAAGACCGCCGTACCGAATTTGCCGGTTGACAACATTACGATCACTAATAATGAAGTCGAATTGATGCCGACAGCTAAAGGCGGACAAGCTGGCGTGTCTAGCCAAGTCGAAGAGAACTTCGCTTTGCAGAAGAAATTCGAAGATGATGTCAAGAAAGATGTCAAGCAATTTCTAAGTACGCTCACGGGTCCCGATAAAGTGGATGTTCTGGTGTTCTCCAAGCTCAATTTCGATAAGGAGAATCGTCAGGAAGAAATCGTACTGCCGGTAGATGCGGAGAATATGAAAGGGATTGAGATCAGTTCGCAAATTATCAGCAATACGTATTCGGGTCAAGGGAATACATCAGGTGGTGTTGCCGGAACAGGGTCGGAAGATGTCTCTGGATATCCTTCGGGGACTGACACGGGTACTTCTTCTTCAGAGGAATCGTCGGAGACCAGGAACTATGAAGTGAATCGAATCACCAAAGATATTATTGCAAGCCCATATACTGTTAAAGATTTAACCATTAATGTTGCAGTTGAACCACCTAATGGGCAAACAACTTTGGATGATACAACTTCAGCGGCGATCCAGAATATTCTGGTCAATATTGTCCGTGCTTCGTTAGCAGATTCAGGTATTACTTATACAGACGCGGATTTAACCAAAAAAGTTTCGGTGTTCTCGCAACAATTTGGAAGTACGGCGGCGGATGCTGCATCCGGCGGACTGGCTAGCTGGATGCTCTGGGCAATTGGCGGAGCCGCATTGCTGGTCGGTGCGGGCGGCGGTTACCTCATCTACCGCAGCCGCAAGAATAAGCAGGAGGAAGAAGCGGAAGATGATATTCCGCTGCAGGTTCCTACCGAGTTTCCTTCTATTAATATGGAGAGCGTGACGAATGAAAGTCAGGTCCGCAAGCAGCTGGAAAGTCTGGCGAAGAAAAAGCCGGATGAATTCGTAAACCTGCTGCGTACATGGCTTGCTGAAGAACAGAGGTGAAGGAATGGCAAAAGCTAGCCAGCAGGGACTTAGCGGCCGTCAAAAGGCGGCGATCCTGCTTATCACACTAGGGCCTGAAGTGTCGGCACAAATATTTAAACATTTAAGAGATGAGGAAATCGAGCAGCTGACTCTGGAAATTGCGAATGTCCGCAAGGTGGACAGCGGAGAGAAAGAGTCGATTATGTCAGAGTTTCATCAAATCTGTCTGGCTCAGGAATATATCTCTCAAGGCGGTATTAACTATGCCAAGGAGATACTCGAGAAAGCGCTGGGTTCAGCCAAAGCTCTTGAAGTTATTAACCGACTGACGGCGACGCTGCAGGTAAGACCGTTCGATTTTGCCCGCAAAGCGGACCCGAACCAGATTCTCAACTTTATCCAGAACGAAAATGTCCAGACTATTGCACTAGTACTCTCTTATTTGCAGTTTGAACAAGCCGCTTCTATCCTGTCTTCCCTTCCTCAGGAGAAGCAGGCCGAGGTTGCCCGGAGAATAGCGATTATGGACAGTACCTCTCCTGAGGTTGTCACCCAGATTGAACGGGTGCTGGAACAAAAGCTGTCGGCTACAGTTACCCAGGATTACACAAATGCGGGCGGTATTGAATCGATTGTACAGATTTTGAACGGTGTTGACCGTGGTACGGAACGTACCATTCTCGACTCGCTGGAAATACAGGATCCGGAGTTGGCGGAAGAAATCAAGAAGCGGATGTTCGTCTTCGAGGATATCGTCAATGTGGACAACCGTTCAATCCAGCGTATCATCAAAGATATCGACAATGCGGATTTGCAGCTTGCGCTCAAGGTTGCCAGCGAGGAAGTACGGGATGTTATTTTCCGCAATATGTCCAAGCGTATGGCGGAAACCTTCCGCGAAGAAATGGAATACATGGGTCCTGTGCGGCTGCGTGATGTGGAAGAAGCCCAGACCCGCATCGTAGGCACGATCCGCAGACTCGAAGAGTCTGGTGAAATTATCATCGCCCGTGGCGGAGGAGATGACATTATTGTCTAAGCTGATCAAACATTCTCAATATGTTCCGGTAGATGTGCTGAAGCGGCTGGAGCAGGCCAGACATCATGCAGGGCTTACCGAAGATTCTGTTGCCGAGGAGGCTCCAGGCGAAGTCCACTATCAGGATCCCGCCAGGGAAGCGGCAGAGCAGGCACGCAAGCAAATGCTGAAAGATGCCCTGGACTTTGCTGAAGGGCAGGTCCGCAGTGCATCTCAGGAAGCTGAGAATATTATGGAATCAGCACGGAATGAAGCTGAAGAATGGTGGCGGCAGCGCAGGGAGCAGGATGAGCATCTTGTGGAAGCCGTCAAGTCTGAAGGGTTTCAGCAAGGCTACCAGGAAGGTCTCGCCCATGCGGAGCAGGAGATGTCCCAGCGGCTTGCCGAGATGATGGAGGAAGCAAGAACAGTACTTCAGGAAGCGTACCGGGCAAGAGATGTGATTATCCAAGAAGCTGAACCTTTTCTGGTAGAGCTGAGCTGCGATATCGCCGAGAAAATAGTGGACAAGCAGCTTACCGTGGAACCGCAATTTGCAATGGAGCTGATCCGTAAGAACCTGGCCCGCAAGCGCGAGCAGGGGTTGATTTCCTTATGTGTCTCTCCGGCACAGTTCGCGTTTGTCAACGCAGCGCGAGAAGAGCTTTCACTCGCCGTGGACTCACAGGCAGAGCTGCAGATACTTCCCGACTCAACGGTTAAGGATCAGGGCTGTGTCATCCGCTCCTCCTTTGGCAGCATCGACGCACGTGTGGATACCCAGCTGGCTGAGATCAAAAAAGAACTGCTGCGAATCGCCCTGGACGTAGGTGAACACAGAAATGGGGAAGACGATGCTTGACAGCGGAAAGTACAAAGAACAGCTGCGTAATTTTGACCCGGTCCGGATTAACGGCAAGGTTACCCAGGTCATCGGACTGATGGTGGAGTCGGAAGGTCCGGATGCCAGCATCGGTGATGTGTGCTTTATTTATCCCGCCAAAGGAACTAAGCCGCTTCAGGCAGAGGTCGTCGGATTTCGTGACAACAAGGTGCTGCTGATGCCGCTTGGAGAACTGCAGGCCATCGGGCCTGGCTGTGATGTTGTCGGCACAGGCAAGCCGCTGAGTGTACAGGTAGGCTCGGAGCTGCTGGGCAAGGTGCTTGACGGTTTGGGCCAGCCGCTTGACGGCTCACTCATTCCTGCCCGTATGCCGCATAGTTCGACCTTCAACATCCCTTCCAATCCGCTTAACCGTCCGCGTGTAGCTGAACCTATCAGCATCGGGGTCAGAGCGATTGACGGACTTCTCACCATCGGTAAAGGACAGCGGGTCGGCATTTTTGCAGGGTCTGGCGTCGGCAAGAGTACACTGATGGGAATGATCGCCCGTAACACTTCGGCAGATGTGAATGTTATTGCCCTTATCGGTGAGCGGGGCAGGGAAGTGCTTGATTTCATTGAGCGCGACCTGGGGCCGGAAGGGCTGCAGCGTTCGGTGGTTATCGTGGCTACTTCGGATCAGCCGGCGCTGATCCGGATCAAAGGTGCTTTGATCGCCACTACAATCGCCGAATATTTCCGTGACCGCGGACTGAATGTCATGCTGATGATGGACTCGGTTACCCGTTATGCTATGGCCCAGCGCGAGGTTGGGCTGGCGGTAGGTGAACCTCCTGCAATGAGAGGGTACACCCCGTCGGTGTTCGCCAGTTTGCCTAAGCTGCTGGAACGGGCCGGAACAGGCCCTACAGGGTCAATCACCGCATTTTATACAGTGCTTGTTGACGGTGACGATATGAACGAGCCGATCGCCGATGCTGTGCGCGGTATCCTGGACGGACATATTGTCCTGAACCGGAATATCGCGAATAAAGGACATTTCCCGGCAATCGATGTTCTCTCCAGCATCAGCCGTGTTATGAAGGATATAGCACCGGAAGAGCAGATTGCTGCAGCCGAGAATGTAAAGCGGCTTATGGCGGTCTATAAGGATTCCGAGGATTTGATCAATATCGGAGCTTACCAAAGAGGCTCGAACGCCCAAATCGATGAATCGATGCATTACATCGACAGCATCTGGGATTTCACCAAGCAAAAAGTGAACGAGAAGGTAACCCTTAGCGAAGTGCAGCAGTCTTTGATTTCACAGTTCTCGAGGAGTTGATTGATCATGAGATTCCATTATACTTTTCAAAAAGTGGTGGACTTGAAGGGTAACGAAAAAACACAGGCAGAGTGGATGCTCTCAAGCGCGCTCGGAGAACTGCAGGCACAGGAAAAAAGCCTTGATGAATTAATTATACAGCGCAATGCGGTAATGTCGTCTTTACAGAGTGCAGCTGAGCAAAAGACACCTATGGCTAAGCTTCGCGAAATGCAGGATTATGTGGATTATCTGGATAAGTGTATTGCCCGCAAGCATTCCGATATTAGCCGGGCGCATATAGAGGTTCAGAGCAAGCAGGATCATCTCAGTACCAAGGTTCTGGATGAGAAGGTATGGCTCAAGGCCAAAGACAAAGCACAAACAGCATTTCTGCAGAATATGAGTTTACGGGAACAAAACGAACTGGATGAGATGGCTACCGTCCGCTTCGCGATGAAATCCCTCTAACCCGGGAGGTTTCCGCTAGTGGCAAATAATCAAATGGAACTTGAAGATGAAGGGTCGGCAGGTAAATTCGAGCGTTTTTTATTCTTGATGATTCCGATCATCTTCACGCTTGTATTGCTTGGAGTACTGTTGACCCTATTTAATATGGACATCCGGAATAATGTCCTTGAGATTGCGAACAAGATTCCTGTGGTGGAGAAATGGGTGCCTGAACCTGCCCCGGATCCGGATTCAGATACCGCCGGAGAAACCGCAGATGATCCGAAAGCTGAAAGTAAAGAGCAGGCGGCCAGTTCGGAGAGCACAATTAAAGAGCTGAAGTCTCAGCTTAACGCACAGGCAGCGCAGCTGAAACAGGCAGAAGAAGACAAGGCGTCCGAGGCTAACAAAGCTGAGGCGCTTCAGAAGCAGATTGACGGGATGAAGGAAGAAGCGGCCGCGGCAGTTGCAGCCACTGAGGAAGAGGAAGATCCATATCTCAAGCAGGTTACGGATCTGGCCAAGCTGTATGCGGGAATGAAGGCCTCCAAAGCTGCACCAATTATGGAGAACTTGACCACAGATGAAATGGTCCAAATCTTCAGTGTGATGAGCAATGCCAGCAAAACGGCCATCCTGGAAAAAATGGACCCGAAAAAAGCTGCGGATGTATCTATAAAGCTAAAAGAAACAACGAATTCAACCGATATGGCTATTGCAGCCCTTCAATCGAGACTGAAACAGGATGAAGCCGGTACAACCACGGCTGCAGCCTCAGCCAATCTTGATCGGGAGAAGCTCAGCCAGACTTTTACCTCAATGCCTGCTGCTGACGCGGCTACACTGCTGGGTTCGATGTACAGCATTAGCCCGGACAAGGTTATCACAATACTGAACACAGTTAGTGATACTGTAAGATCCTCTATCCTGGGGGAGATGACCAAGAATGACAGCGCACAGACAGCCAAAATTGTAAACCGGCTGATGGGCGGTAAATAACACTTGAAGGGAGGTGAAAAAGATGAGTTTAATCGTACAAACATTAAGTGCAGGTAACCTGGCTGCTGCCGGTGGAACGTCAACGGGTACCAGTGGAACTGCCAGTACGGCTACACCTTTTGCCCAGACGCTTGTACAAAGCATGGGAGGCACTACTGCTAAAGGGACGGAAGCACCTGTATTAGGCAATCTGGCTTCCTTGCTGCAGGGTCTTCTGAACGCGGTACAGACCAAGGGTGAAGAATCCGCCAGTACAGACGCCAAGAAAGCAGAACTTCTGGAAGGCCTAACTCAGGACATGGAGAATCTGGATGCAAGTCTGGAGGCTGATCCCGCACTGCTTGCTGCTCTTCAAGGGTGGATTCTTCAAGTGTCGGCGCTCTTATCCGGTAATACTCCGGCTGAACAGACAGATGCATCAGACACTGGAGCAGTAGCATCTACAGGTTTGTCGCCACTTGCCCAGAACCCGGAAACCCTGCGTTTTGCAGTCCAGGATGAGCTGAACAGCCTGGTTCAATTGGTTCAGGATGCAGCTGTAAGCGGAAGTGAAGAAACAGCAACCAAAGGCGCTGCACTGTTGAATCAATTCTCGGCTATTCTGGCTGAAAGCGTGCCTGCCGATAACAAACCCAAGCTTAAGACAGTAAGTACAACAGAGGCTTCGTCAGCATCGCTTAAGCAGGCATCCGGAACAGAAACCAAACAGAATGTTGAGGATAGTAGAAGACTAGTTTCAAATATCCGTACATTTTTGGATTCCGCCGCAGTTAAGACAGAGGCTGCTCCAGTATCAAAGGCAGTTAACGGTACAACCGTAACTGCAGAAGAGAGCCCTCAGCTCCTTTCCACGGGGATAGCTTCAGTCAAGGAGACGGCAACTGCCGAGGAAGCTTTGCCGGCCGTCAAAACATCAGCTGGCGAGCCTGAAATCGTTACTTTAGGCCAGTTATCGCTCAGTAACGGAATTTCCGCACCACTGAAAGCACCAACCTCACCAGTGCCGGTTCAGCAATTCGCTCAGGAAATGAACACTTTTATCAGCGGTAAATTGGAGATCGTCAAAAAGGGCGGAGTAGCTGAGGCTACAATCACCTTATTCCCGGAGAATCTTGGACAAGTCGATGTGAAGATATCGATGCAAAATGGTAATCTGGTTGCCCAATTCCTGACCCAGCATAGCGGGACGAAGGATATTCTTGAGCAACAGATGAACCAGCTTCGTTTAGCTTTACAGTCCCAAGGCCTTCAGGTAGAAAGACTTGAGGTAACCCAGAACAACCCATCGGCTCAGTCACAATGGACCGGACAGCAGGGTCAACAGACGGGAGCTGGCGGACAACAGCAGGGCAGACGCTCTCGAGAGCGCCAGGAAGAATCCGCAGATGCGGTGCTTGCCGCAGAGCTTAATGGAGAATGGAAAGATTGGGTCTCGGCAACGCAGCAAGATAATAATCAGAACGGCAGTTTTTCGGCCAAAGTATAATAACTGGACAAGCGAGGTGAAATGAAATGGCAACAACGAATCCCGTTTCTGGCAGTAACTCATGGAATTACGTATCGGATAGTTCAACTACCAAGACAACAGGCAGCTCGACACTGGGCAAGGATCAATTTCTAAAAATATTGATTACCCAGCTGCAGAATCAGGACCCGATGCAGCCGATGGAGGATAAGGAATTTATCGCCCAGATGGCCCAGTTTTCATCTGTCGAACAGCTAATGAACATTTCCACCCAGCTTACGGCGCTGAATCAGTCACTAGGTTCTGTATCCGGTCTGATCGGCAAAGATGTCACTTGGATGGATGCCCAAACCAAATTACCGAAATCAGGCAATGTAGAATCCATTGTTGTGAGCAGCGGTGTACAGTACGCGGTTGTAGGCAGTGAGCGGATCGCCTTAACAGATATCACACAAATTCAGAATCCCTCTGCTGAACCGGCAGCGGGCAGTGATACTTCAACGGGCGGCGGGGAGAGCGGGGCGACCACATGAGCGACAGACTGACAATAGGCCAGCTGTATCCGGCGAGTGTACACCCTTCAACGCTGCAACGTCAGCAGTCAGCCAAGAGCTCTGTAAGCTCTGAAGCTTCATTTGAGAGCGTGCTGCAGAAGAATATGCTGAAGTTCAGCAATCATGCGGCAAAGCGGCTTGAACAGCGGGGGATTGAGCTTGGCAGCCGCCAATTGGACCAAATCTCGTCTGCGGTAGACAAGGCAGCAGCCAAGGGCAGCAAAGAATCGCTGATCCTGATGAAAGATATGGCGTTAATCGTAAGTGTTGCGAACCGTACCGTAGTTACAGCTATGGATGGGAAGTCTATGAAAGATAATGTATTTACGCAGATTGACAGTGCAGTAATTATTTCATGAACCGGCTGGTCCTAACTGGAGAGCCGGAATGTCCGCCGACCGACTGACGCGGGCATCACTCCAATTTCCATCATTCTAATTTTAAGAGTCTGCAAAGACTCTAAATCCGGGAGGACGACAAATAATGTTAAGATCTATGTATTCAGGAGTATCAGGTATGCGCGGGTTCCAGACTAAGCTGGACGTTATCGGTAACAATATTGCCAACGTCAACACCATCGGCTTCAAATCAGGCCGCGTAATGTTCAAGGACATCATGAGCCAGACGGTATCCGGTGTTACGGCACCTGTTGAAGGCGGACAAGGCGGGGTTAATGCCAAACAGATCGGGCTAGGGGTAAGCATTGGTTCTGTGGACACGATGCATTTGGCGGGCAGTGCCATGACTACTAATAACCCTACGGATCTGCGGATTGATGGGGATGGATTCTTCCTAGTGGGTCTGACTGATGATCAGGAGACACCATTTCTGACACGTGCTGGCGACTTTCATGTGGATTCTAACCGGAATCTTGTGACCTCGGATGGAATGCATGTGCTTAGTTCAGGTGGAGAAGCTATTCAATTAGATGAAGGTGCTACCGCATTCTCCATCTCCAATGATGGTACGATTTTGCAAACGTTGGAGGACGGAACAATAAATTCAGATTTAGTGATCGGTGTTGCCAAAGTTAGCAACCCGCAAGGTCTTGAGAAAATCGGCGGCAATCTGTACCGGATGACGTTGAATGCCAACGCAGAGGGAGCGCTGGAACCGACTACTGCCAACAATGCTGAAGTAGGAACAGGCTCAATTGTTGCCGGCCAGTTGGAAATGTCTAACGTCGATCTGACGAACGAGTTCACGGAGATGATCGTGTCACAACGTGGTTTCCAGGCGAACTCACGTATTATTACAACTTCAGATGAAGTACTCCAGGAAGTTGTTAACCTCAAGCGTTAAGTTTTTGAGAATATGAGGGTTAGTCATAAACTTGCTGTATAATAGTAACTTTCCGCCTGAGGCGGTATCGTTATTATAGTCGTGGGGGGGACTCCTCCCCCTATTTTGTTAGGAGGCCTGTTATGATTTCGGTAACAAGATTGAATGGGGCGGCGATGTGGTTAAATGCCCTGCTGGTTGAAATGGTTGAAGAATCCCCGGATACGTATATCACGCTCGTAACCGGCAAAAGGCTGATTGTGCTTGAAAAGGCTGATGAAGTCATTGAGAAGATCAAGGAATACAACAGGGACATAGGCACACATGCTGCCACCATTAAAGTCCAATCGATGGAGGAGCTTTCATGAAGAAGATGATGCCATGGCTCATTACGATTTTACTGGCGATTACGCTCATTGTAGTAGCCGCATTTTTACTAATGGACAGGTTTTTCCCCAGTGATGCGAATGATGTGAACCAGGCTGTCCAGAACGTGGAAGCTAAGAGACTAAGCGCGGATGAAATCGTCGCCTTGACGGCGGAAATCACTGATATCAAAACTAATCTTGCCGATCCCGATTATATCCTTTCAGTTGACATCGCGTTTCAGCTAGATTCAGCGAAGTCCAAGGAAGAATTCGAAAAGATAAAAGCTATTAAAATTGCACCGCTTATTATCAAAGCGATTGCCGATGCCCGGCCTGAGGATTTAAACGGGGCCAGCGGCAAAGATCAATTCAGCAGCAAACTGGTGAACATAATCAATAAGAATTTGACTGAAGGCACGATTACCCAGATCGAATTCACCAAATTCATCTTGGCACCAATGTAACTGCTGGCGGGATAATTCTTTGATGGGGGGGTGATTGAAATTGGTTGATGTACTATCACAAAATGAAATTGATGCTCTGCTTGCTGCACTCTCATCCGGTGAAATGGATGCCGATGAACTAAAAAAAGAAGAAACCCAGAAAAAAATTCGCTCTTACGATTTCAAACGGGCCGTACGCTTCTCCAAAGATCATATCCGCAGTCTTACCCGGATCCATGATAACTTTGCCCGCTACCTTACAACGTACTTTTCGGCCCAATTGCGTACGTTTGTACAAATCAGTGTCGTTCAAGTAGAGCAACTCCCTTATGATGAGTTTATCCGCTCCATTCCCAAAATGACGATACTGAATATTTTTGAAGCCGAACCTTTAGAGGGCCGGATGGTCATGGAGGTGCATCCGAATATAGCCTTTGCCATGCTGGACAGACTGCTTGGCGGATTTGGTACAGCACCTTCGAAGATTAACGCCCTGACTGAAATCGAAACGACAATTATGGAGAGAATTTTCAGCAGATGTTTCGAAAGTCTGCAGGAAGCCTGGAAGACAGTTCTGGACATCCATCCACGGATGGAAGCACTGGAAACGAATCCGCAGTTTATGCAAATTGTATCGCCAAATGAAACGATTGCTCTTATCTCCCTCAGCACCAAAATTGGAGATACCACCGGGATGATCAACCTCTGTATCCCTCACGTTGTTCTTGAGCCGATTATGTCGAGGCTGTCTGTTCACCAGTGGTTTGTATCCGAGAAGAAGGTGCGGGATGAGGTTGAGCTTGAAGCCATCCGGGCAAGAGTTCACCGGGCTCAGCTTCCGATAGTAGCAGAGCTGGGTGAATCGAGGTTATCCATTGCTGAATTTCTCGGGCTCAGTGTCGGCGACGTGATTTCTCTTAACAAGACTGTGGATTCCGGACTGTCAATCAAGGTAGGGGACAAGCTGAAATTCATCGGAAGTCCTGGGATAATCAAAGAACGAGTGGCTGTGCAAATAGACGAGATTGTCAGCGAAGGGGTTGAAGAGTTTGACGAGTAAAGATTATTTGTCCCAAGAAGAGATAGATGCTCTTCTTAGACAGTCTGCGGAAGGTAACCTGGCTCCCTCGCCGAAGACAGTGGATGATTATTTAACACCTTTTGAACAGGATGCGCTGGGAGAGATCGGTAATATCACATTTGGCAGTGCAGCGACTGCGCTATCTACTCTACTCGGCAAAAAGGTTGATATCACGACTCCAAAGGTATCGATTATTACCCGCAGTGAGTTCGAGGAAGCATTCCCTAAACCTCATGTCGCAGTTCATGTACAGTATGTGGACGGTTTCCAGGGGATCAATTCACTGGTTATCAAGATCAGGGATGCACAGGTCATTGCCGATTTAATGCTTGGCGGTGAAGGTGAACCCAAAGACGAGGAATTGAATGAAATTCATATCAGCGCCGTGCAGGAAGCCATGAATCAGATGATGGGCTCATCCGCAACTTCCATGTCGACTATATTTAACAGATTCGTCAATATTTCTCCTCCAGGCATCGATATTCTAAATATGTCCAGTGGAGAAGGGGTTGGAAGCCTGCCGGATGATGAAACATTAATCCAGATTTCGTTCCGGCTGAAGATCGGAGATTTGATCGATTCCACGATTATGCAGCTGCTGCCGGTACCGTTCGCAAAAGACATGGTGACCATGCTATTAGGTGATGTCAGCCAGGCTGACCAGGAAGCGGCCGTTACGTCGACCGAAACACCTCCCAAACCCGCTGCAGCACCAGAACCTGCTCCGGCAGCACCTCCGGTACAGCAGCAGATGCCGGCACCTGACCCTGGAGGGATCCCTCCTCAATATCCGCCGCAGGGAATGCCGCCATATCCGGGAATGCCTGAAGGTGGCTATTATTATCCTCCGGCCGGTATGCCAGCCTATGGAATGCCGGGTATGCCGCCTTATGGAATGCCGCCTCAAGGAATGCCATATCCTCAGGCGCCGCCGCAGAATTCTGCACCTAATCGCAATGTGAATGTGCAGCCGGTACAATTTGCCAACCTCAGTGCAGGGGCTTTTGGCAATATTGACGAAAATAATTTAAATTTATTGATGGACATACCACTGAGAGTGACCGTAGAATTAGGAAGGACCCAGAAGCAGATCAAAGATATTCTGGAAATGTCGCAAGGTTCGATTATCGAACTGGACAAACTGGCGGGCGAGCCTGTTGACATTCTGGTTAACAACAAGCTCATTGCCAAAGGGGAAGTCGTAGTTATAGACGAAAACTTCGGTGTCCGCGTTACGGATATCGTCAGCCAGTGGGACCGTATACAAAAATTACAATAAGCATACTTAGGGAGGATTTTGTAAAAATGGGTAACCGAATTCTAATCGTGGACGATGCAGCATTTATGAGAATGATGATCCGGGACATTTTGTCGAAGAACGGATTTGAGGTAGTGGGTGAAGCCCAGGACGGTTCACAGGCTATAGAGAAATTTAAGGAACTGCGTCCGGATCTGATCACGATGGATATCACCATGCCTGAAATGGACGGAATCGCCGCCCTAAAAGAAATCAAAAAAGTAGATGCCAATGCCAAAGTCATCATGTGTTCAGCCATGGGTCAGCAGGCTATGGTCATTGATGCAATTCAAGCCGGAGCGAAGGACTTTATCGTTAAGCCTTTCCAGGCTGACCGTGTAATTGAAGCTATCAATAAAACGTTGGGTGTGTAGGAAACAGGTATGTTAGCCAATTCCGGAACGCTCGGAGACGGTAGTAATGCCCTGCTGAATTTGCTCAAAGTTGTTTTCGTTCTTGCAGTAATTGTCATTCTTATCGTGCTGCTGATCCGTTTTCTGGGACGCCGCAATCAGACAATGATGAGCGGCCGTTCCATCCGTACACTTGGTGCGATGGGGCTCGGTCCGAATAAGTCGATTCAGATCATCGAACTCGGCGGCAGCCTCTATCTGATCGGAGTGGGTGAGAATATATCCATGATGGATAAAATCACCGATCCGGCAGAAGTTGCTTTAATCATTTCCGCATTCGAAGATCAAACGTCAGGAACTGACAACTTTATTACACCGCTTATCGCCAAAATCAAATCCAAGCTGCGCGGTGAAGTCCCGTCCCAGGAAATTGAACTTAATGAGACTTCGTCTTTCTATGAGACGCTGCAGTCCAAGCTTGCGCTTGCGCCTGAGCGTAAAGAGAAGCTCGAAGAGCTGCTGCGGGATGAAGACCTTAAGAATGAGTCGAGGGATTTATGAAAAAAAAGCTGATTCTTTCGTTACTGCTTCTAGGTATATTCAGTATTGTTCTTCTGCATCCGGTTCACGCGGATCCTATTCCTAATATCAGTATTCAGGTCGGTGATAACGATACTGCAAGCGGTGGCACGAGTTCAATTTCCATACTGCTGCTGGTAACGGTTCTGAGCATAGCTCCTTCATTTCTGGTGTTAATGACAAGCTTTACCCGGATAGTGATCGTACTGGGGTTCGTAAGAACTTCGCTCGGTACGCAGCAAATGCCCCCAAACCAGGTGCTTGTGGGACTGGCTCTGTTCCTGACCCTGTTTATTATGTCACCGACACTGGCAACAGTGAATGAAACGGCCTTACAGCCGTATATGAAAGGCACGCTGACCCAGAGCGAGGCGCTCAATAAAGCGCAGGAACCGCTGAAGGAATTTATGTTCAAGCAGACCAATACCAAGGACCTGCTGCTGTTCATGAACTATACCGGCAACAATGCTACGGTCAAACCGGCCAGTTACAATGATATCCCTTTGACAGTTATGGTACCGGCGTTTGCGATTGGTGAGATGAAAAAAGCGTTTATGATGGGCTTTATGATTTTTATACCTTTTCTCATTATTGATATCGTAGTATCCAGTACGCTAATGGCCATGGGGATGATGATGCTGCCGCCGGTCATGATATCCTTGCCTTTCAAAATTATGCTCTTTGTGCTAGTGGACGGCTGGTACCTAGTAGTCAAATCACTGCTGCTAAGTTTTAACACCTGACCCTTAAGAGGAGGCGTAAGGGATGAATGCGGAGTTTATTATCGGTCTAGCCGGCCAAGCCGTATATTTGGTGCTGGAAACCAGCGCCCCCATGCTGATTCTTGGTCTGGTGGTAGGACTGATCGTCAGTATATTTCAAGCCACGACCCAGATTCAGGAGCAAACCCTGGCGTTTGTTCCCAAAATCGTTGCCGTACTGCTCGCATTACTGCTATTCGGTCCGTGGATTATAACGAAGCTGGTGGATTTCACCAGTCAAATTTTGGGCAGCCTCTATATGTATATCGGTTGAGATTATGAATATAGAGACCCTGCTGCAAAGTTTTCCAGTCTTTCTGCTGATTTTTTGTCGAATTACAGCCTTTTTTGTTGTCGTCCCTGTCTTTTCTTCGCAAAGTGTGCCGACAACATTCAAAATTGGTTTGTCTTTTTTTGTTTCCATGGTTATCTTCAGCTCAGGCGGGATGAACGTCACCGTTCCGCAGGATCTCAATTTTATTCTGCTGATCGTCAGAGAAGCTTTAATCGGACTGCTGCTTGGATTTGTCGCGTATCTGATGTTTATGACGATTCAGACGGCGGGTTCTTTTATCGATATTCAGATCGGGTTTGGTATCGCCAATGTAATTGACCCGATGACTGGTGCATCTGCTCCTATCATCGGTAACTTCAAGTATATGATTGCGCTGCTGCTGTTTCTGGCGATGAACGGACATCACTATTTGCTGGATGCCATTGTTTACAGTTATAAATGGGTGCCGATCGACAATGACCTGTTCCTCAAAATGATCGACGGAAGCTTGTCGGAATTCCTGATACGCACCTTCGCACAATCCTTCATGCTGGCCTTTCAAATGTCGGCGCCGCTGGTTACCGCACTATTCTTAACGGATGTGGGTCTGGCCTTCCTGGCGAGAACTGCTCCGCAATATAATGTATTCGTCATCGGGGTTCCGCTCAAAATCATTGTAGGTCTGGCGCTACTTCTAATACTGATGCCGGGGCTGGCTGTGCTGTTCCAGAATCTCTTCGACATTATGTTTGAGTCCATGCATAACTTACTTGGCCTCGTGGGGAAGAGTCCTTAGGTAACGGTAAGGAGAGAGTGTCATGGCTAAGCCGAAACGATATAAATTAAATCTTCAGCTGTTCGGGGGAGATAAGACTGAGAAGGCCACCCCGAAGAAACGGCAGGACGCCCGCAAGAAAGGGCAGGTTGCCAAGAGCGCGGAGATGTCCGGCGCAGTGGTGCTGTTCTCGGCATTGTTGTCGCTGAGCATTTTCGGCGGATTCATGAAAGAACGCTTTGTCAAGCTGTTCACAGATGTGTTTCAGAACCGGATGATGATGGAAGTAACAGCGGAGAATATCTCCAAGCTGTTCAACCAGTACGGGCTGCAGATTCTGATTTTGCTGGCTCCCCTGCTGGGCATCACCTTCCTTCTGGCGCTTGTGGCCAACTTTGCGCAGGTAGGCTTTATGGCTAGCGGGGCAGGGATTACACCTAAGTTCGAGAAGATCAATCCGATCAAAGGCTTCAAGAATATTTTCTCCATGCGTTCGTTTGTAGAGTTCCTCAAATCGATCTTCAAGCTGGTGCTGATAGCCTATCTGGTCTACAGCACGCTCTGGGGGGAGAAGGAGAGCTTTGCTTCCCTCGCACGTGTTAGCGCTGAAAGTGTGTTCGGCTTCGCTGCGAAGCTGACCATGAGCCTGGGCATCAAGATTGCGGCGGCTCTTTTTATCATGGCCGTTCTGGACTATATCTATCAGAAATACGAGCATGAGAAAAGTCTGAAAATGTCCAAGCAAGACATCAAGGACGAGTACAAAAAGATGGAGGGCGACCCCATCATTAAAGGTAAAATCAGGGAACGCCAGCGCAGAATGGCGATGCAGCGGATGATGCAGGAGGTCCCTAAGGCCGATGTTATCATCACGAACCCGACCCACTTTGCAGTTGCCCTGAAGTATGACGGTTCCAAAATGGAGGCTCCGCAGATTATAGCCAAGGGCCAGGATTATGTGGCGCTCCGTATCAGGGAGCTGGCCAAGGAGCATGGTGTTGTGACTATGGAGAATAAGCCGCTGGCACGGGCGCTATTCCAGAGAGCGGAAATCGGTGATGTGGTTCCGGCCGATTTGTTCCAGGCTGTTGCCGAAGTGCTGGCCTATGTATACAAGCTTAAAGGTAAGAGGAGATAAGCCGGGGGAGGTTAAGGACATTGAAAGCTAGAGATCTAACAGTTCTACTGGGCGTAATCGGCATTGTGCTTATGATGATTCTGCCCATCCCTGTCTGGCTTCTGGATGTACTGTTAATTGTCAATATCTCAATAGCCCTGACCATTATATTGGTCGCAATGAATACGAAGGATCCGCTGCAGTTCTCGATTTTCCCTTCATTACTCTTGATCACTACACTGTTCCGGTTAGCCTTGAATATCTCTACCACCAAACTGATTCTTGGTGATGGTCATGCCGGTGAGGTGGTAGCTACATTCGGAAGCTGGATTGCAGGGGGACAAATCGCTATAGGTTTCATCGTCTTCCTGATTCTGGTTGTTGTGCAGTTCATTGTAATCACCAAAGGCTCAGAGCGCGTTGCCGAGGTGGGGGCACGCTTTACACTGGATGCGATGCCCGGTAAACAGATGAGTATCGATGCGGATCTGAATGCAGGGATGATCAATGAGCAGCAGGCGCGCGAGCGCCGGCGTAATGTTGAACGCGAAGCGGATTTCTTCGGAGCCATGGATGGTGCGAGTAAATTCGTTAAAGGTGACGCCATTGCCAGTATTATCATCCTGCTGATCAATCTGATCGGCGGCTTTATTATCGGGATGACAATCCACGGAATGTCCTTCCAGGATGCACTTTCGACCTATTCCATACTGACGATCGGGGATGGCCTGGTCAGTCAGATTCCGGCACTGCTTATTTCCACCGCTTCCGGTCTGATCGTAACCCGGGCGGCTTCGGAAGGTAATCTGGCTGAAGATTTGACTGGACAATTGCTGTCTTATCCTAAGCTTCTATATATTGTAGCAGTGACCATTGCTTTTCTGGGTTTCTTCACCCCGATTACGGTGATGTCTACATTGCCTCTGGCGGGTCTGATGGCTTATGCGGCCTACAGCATGGGGCAGAAGGCCAGCAGGCAGCAGATTGCCGATGAACAGCTGGTAGAGGAGAAGCAGATAGAAGAAGTGCGTAGTCCCGAAAGTGTCATTAATCTGCTGACGGTTGATCCGATCGAGTTCGAATTCGGCTATGGCCTGATTCCTTTGGCGGATACGGGACAGGGGGGCGATCTGCTCGACCGTATCATCATGATTCGACGGCAATGTGCGCTTGAGATGGGTCTAGTCGTGCCGGTTATTCGTATTCGCGACAATATTCAACTAAAACCGAATGAATATGTCATCAAAATTAAAGGAAATAACGTTGGCGGCGGTGAATTATTACTTAATCACTATCTTGCCATGAGTCCCGGTTATGATGACGAGTCGATTAGCGGGATTGAGACTATCGAACCATCGTTTGGATTACCTGCATTATGGATTGATGAATCTGTTAAAGAACGGGCGGAGTTATCCGGTTATACGGTAGTGGATCCCCCTTCTGTTGTAGCCACACATTTGACAGAGCTAATCAAACGTCACGGTCATGAGCTGCTGGGACGTCAGGAGACCAAACAGCTGGTCGACAATCTCAGGGAGAATTATCCCGTTCTGGTGGACGAACTCATTCCTTCCATACTGGCGGTTGGTGATATTCAGAAAGTCCTTGGCAAGCTGCTCCGTGAGAAGATTTCCATCCGGGATCTGGTAACGATCTTCGAGACTCTGGCGGATTATGGTACATACACCAAGGATCCTGATATTCTGACGGAATATGTCCGGCAGTCCCTGTCTAGGCAGATTACACAGCAATTCTCACAATCGGGTGAAACATTGCGTGTAATTACGGTAGGTCCCACACTTGAAAAGAAGATTACCGAAAGTGTTCAGCAGACAGAGCAAGGCAGCTATTTGGCACTTGATCCTGTTTCCACTCAAACCGTCTATCAGCGGCTTACGGAGCAGATTAACCGTCTCCTGCAATCCGGACAGCAGCCGATCGTCTTGACATCTCCTACCATTAGAATGTACTTGCGGCAGGTGATTGAACGGACGATGCAGGATATCCCGGTGTTGTCTTACAGCGAGCTCGAGCCAAATATTGAAATTCAAAGCGTTGGGGTGGTGAATTTATGAGAGTGAAGCGTTATGTGGTCGATACGATGCCTGACGCCATGCATTCCATCCGCAGCGAACTTGGAAGCGACGCCGTCATTTTAAGCACCAAAGAGGTGAAAGTCGGCGGATTTATGGGCATGTTCACCAAAAAGAAAATCGAAGTCGTGGCAGCCGTTGAGAATACGCAGAAGCCGGCCGTGCCGGAAAAAGCACCTGCTCAACCGATGAATATACCACGAAGCGCTGTTCCGCAAGCTTACCAAAAGGCGGCTTCAGCATCTGCTCCACAGGCTGGTCCGGTGAAAGAAACAACATCAGCCCGCTCATTTGCCGAGATTGCCGCTGCACTTTCTGATCAGGGCGGCGGAGGCGTAGCGGTGATGACGGCACTATCCAAGACAGAGGAGCCGGACATTACGGCAGTCGAACCCGCCAAAGAGCCGCAGCCGGTTCCAAATCCGGAGGAGAGCCGCAGAGCTCTCTCGGCAATCTATGATTCCCTTGTCGCGGAAGAGCCTGCCCCTGGCGGTGTTCCTGCACAAGAGAGCGATGTCCTTCGTGAAATCAGGGATATGAAGCACTGGATGGAACGTATCGCACGTTATTCCTCCGGGACAGCTGAATTGCCGGACGCGCTGGAAGTGCTCAAAGGCCGTCTGATTGATCAGGAGACAGACGCTGTACTTGTGGATGAATGGATTGGAAATGTTCTGGAGCGCTACCGGGGAGAAGGCAGCGGCTGGAGTGCGGATCGCTTCGGTGAAGCACTGGAAGAGCAAATCGGTGAATTCCTGGCCGGACGCATCGGTAAAGGAATTGCTCCCGATACAAAGATCGTATACATTGCCGGACCTACAGGTGTAGGCAAGACAACGACCATTGCCAAACTGGCGGCGGAGCAGCTGTTTAAGCAGGGCCGCAAAGTGGGCCTGATTACCTCGGACACCTACCGGATTTCAGCAGTCGAGCAGCTTAGAACATACGCATCCATTTTGAATATGCCGCTGGAGGTTGTCCAGTCACCCGGGGATCTGCAAAGAGCCATGTTCCGCCTGGAGGGCTGTGATCTGGTACTTATGGATACTGCAGGCCGGAACTACCGCAATGAAATGCTGGTGGCCGAACTGCAGAGTCTGCTTGCCAAGGAGCTTAAAAGCGAAACCTTCCTGGTGCTCAGCCTGACCTCCAAAAGCCGCGACATGAAAAAGATCGCTGAGCACTTTGGCAGATACCCGTTGGATAAGGTTATTTTCACAAAGCTGGATGAAACAGGCAGCTATGGCCCGCTCTTCAATGTTCTGAATGATTTTCCGCTAAAGCTCTCTTATATTACGAATGGCCAGAATGTTCCTGATGATCTTCTGATGGCTACCAGAGAGCAGATTACCGGAATGCTGCTGGGAACAGGGGGCGAGTGATGGATCAGGCGCAAGCTTTAAGACGGTTAGTATCCAGCCAGGATTCCAGGCAGCTCACCGGCAGCGGAGTCTCTGCCCGGATCATTACCGTATGCAGCGGAAAGGGGGGAGTCGGAAAGTCGAATTTCACCCTTAACTTTGCACTTGCACTGAAATCCCTGGGGCGTAGAGTCCTGTTGTTCGATGCCGATATCGGCATGGCTAACATAGACGTGCTTATGGGCGTGTCAGCGAAATACAATCTGTACCATCTGCTTAAGCGGGAAGCCGATATCGGACAGATCATTCAGCTGGGTCCGGAATCCTTACCTTTTATCGCAGGCGGTTCCGGAATGGATGAGCTGTTCTCACTCTCAGAAGCTGATCTGGACTACTTTACCGCTCAGATTGCGCAAATTGCCGACACGATGGACTTTATACTCTTTGACACAGGGGCCGGATTGTCGAAGGAAACGATGAAGTTTATCACTTCTGCAGATGACTGCCTGGTTGTAACGACACCTGAGCCTACCGCGATTACGGATGCATACGCGCTGATGAAAGTTGTTCATAATTCGCATCCTGAGGTTTCCTTCCGGCTGATTGTCAATCAGGCGGGAGATGAACGGGAAGCAAGAGTGACCAGTGATAAAATCCGCATGGCCGCCAGCCGGTTTCTGCAGCTCGAACTCCCGTTTCTGGGCTATATAAGCAGTGATCCCCATGTAGTTCAGGCAGTGAAGAAACAAATTCCATTCTCAGTGGCTTTTCCGAACAGTATAGCAGCTAAAGATGTGCACCGGCTTGCGCTGAGCTATCTGGCTGTTGATTCAGTAGAAACCGCTAAAGTACAGGGCATCAAGGGATTTATCAGCAAGTGGTTGAAACGAAACAAATAATTGTTCTGAATTTGAGGGACAGAGGTGGAAATGCTATGAGGCCATACAAGGTTTTGGTCGTTGATGATTCCGCTTTTATGCGTAAAATCATTTCCGATTTAATTGAAAACGATCCTGACTTTCAGGTAACAGCAACGGCGTCCAACGGCCGTGAAGCTATCGAGAAAGTGAACGGGCTTCGTCCGGATCTGGTAACCATGGATGTGGAAATGCCGGAAATGAATGGTCTGGAGGCGCTGAAAATAATAATGGCCCAGCGTCCGCTTCCAGTCATTATGCTGTCAGGCATTAATGAAGAGGGGATGAAGGAAACCATTCTGGCTTTGGAATGGGGGGCTTTCGATTTCATCCGAAAGCCGTCCATTTCAAACTCCCAGGATATTATCGCAGTCGGGGAATCACTCCGCGAGCAGATGAAGGAAGCCATGCTGGCGCGCGAACAGCGTGAAGCACGCGCTTCTGCTTACAAGGCTCCTGAACTGCCGCCTGCTGATCAGCCCGTTCTGCCAGCGCCGCCTCCTGCTCCGCGAACGGTCATAGAACCAGTGAAGCGTAAGGCAGAGCCGCTTAAGAAAGAAACGAACTCCCTGCGCAAGCCGGTCCAGGATACGCTGAAGCCGAAGGGCAGAGCACCTTTGGAGCTGCCGGCAGACAAGAATCTGCCAGTGAAAGGCCCTGTCAGTGAAGTTACAAAGCGGCTGGGCAAGCCGGCTCCGGCAGTGCCACCTCCTGCATCCGGACGCTTCAGAAGCCGGACCCAAGGGGATACGGGAGCAGTATTGCCCGATCTGCGGGCTGCTGCCGCTGAGACGGCCACAGGAGGCTTCATTGATCCTCCTGTAGCGCAGGCAGGCCCCGTGAACGGAAACAGGGGCCTGCGCAAGCTGGTTGCTGTAGGATGCTCTACCGGCGGTCCCCGGGCGCTCAAGGCGTTCCTGGAGAACATTCCCGGTGATTTTCCGGCACCGATTGTCATTGTTCAGCATATGCCGCCTAATTTCACCAAATCGCTGGCTCAGCGGCTGAATACCTTCAGCGCGCTGGAGGTTGCTGAAGCGGAGCATGGCATGGTTCTGCGGCAGGGGGCTGCGTATATAGCTCCCGGCGGTTATCATTTGAAGGTTGCTCCGGCGGCCGGCGGCCAATATGTGATTGAGCTTACCAAGGAAGAAGCCCGTAACGGACATCGGCCTTCTGTAGATACACTGTTCGAATCGGTACTGCAGCTTACCTCACTTGAACGTCATGCGGTCATTATGACCGGGATGGGCAGCGACGGGGCCCGTATGATGAAGGCACTCTATGACTCGGGTGTGACGTCAACCTTTGCCGAGAGTGAAGAGACCTGTGTCGTTTACGGAATGCCGCGGTCTGCAGTGGAGCTACAGTGCGTGAAACATATCCTGCCTTTGCAAGAAATTGCTCCAAGGCTGGTGCAAGCCGTTAAATAAAGGAAAAGCGAACTCGAAGGGGAGGTGCTCGTTAGTGGACATGAACCAATATTTATCCATGTTTATTGATGAGTCAAATGATCATCTGCAGTCATTGAACGAAAGCATGATGGGGCTGGAAGCAAATCCTGAAGATCTGAGTATTGTCCAGGTGATTTTCCGCTCTGCCCATACCTTGAAAGGTATGGCGGCTACAATGGGTTTTGAGGATTTGGCTTCGCTTACGCACCAAATGGAGAATGTGCTTGATCTGGTGCGTAACAATAAACTGCGGATGCAGGCTTTCATTTTTGACACCCTGTTCAAGAGTATTGATGCTCTGGAGTCCATGGTGGAAGACATCACAGGCGGAGGAGAGGGGAAGGCTGATGTATCGGCAATTGTAACTTCCCTCCAGGCTATCGTCCGGGGAGAGGTTCCCGCTGCCGCCGGCGGAGCTGCTGCAGAAGTCACTGCGGCTGCTGCCGGCAATGCCACGGATGCCCAGGTGTTTCTGGATGAATTCCAGTACTCTGTGCTGGAGCAGTCGCTGCAGGAAGGCCATCAGGTGCTGTATGTTGATGTTGCTATCCGCAAGGACTGTCAGCTTAAGGCAGTGCGTGCATATATGGTCTTCGACCTTCTGGAGCGTTCAGGAGAAGTTGTTAAGTCCTTCCCTTCGGTTCAGGACATAGAGCAGGAGAAATTCGATTACGGATTCTCCCTCTACTACATAACCCAAAAGGATGCCAGTGAAATTCAGAAGATGATCCTGAATTTGTCGGAGATCGATACGGTTACAGCCGTAGCACTTGATCAGGAATCCCTGCGTCAGATGGGACAGGAAAGTGTTGCAGCTACCGCAGAAGCGCCTGCCCCTGCTTCGGCAGCGGAGACTGCTCCTGCTGCCTCTAACGCTTCACCGGCTGCTTCCGCACATGGCAAGGAAGAGAATAAGGCAGCACCGGCAAGAGCTGGCGGAGCGCCTTCTCCTTCCCGCACGATCCGCGTGGACATCGAGCGTCTGGATGTACTTATGAATCTGTTCAGTGAGCTGCTCATTGACCGCGTTCGTCTGGAACAGCTGGCTTCCGAAGTGCAGAACGGGGATCTTACCGAAACGGTTGAACATATGGGCCGGGTCAGCGGGGATCTGCAGAATATAGTGATGAAGCTGCGCATGGTACCGGTGGATACCGTATTTAACCGGTTCCCGCGGATGGTGCGCGATCTTGCCAAATCGCTTGACAAGAAAGTTGATCTGATCGTTACCGGTGCTGAAACAGAGCTGGACCGTACCGTAATTGACGAGATTGGTGATCCGCTTGTACATTTGCTGCGTAATGCAGTAGACCACGGTGTTGAGTCCATAGCGGACCGTGTCGCTGCCGGGAAGCCGGAGACAGGGACCGTCCACCTCCGGGCTTTCCATAGCGGCAACCATGTCTTTATCGAGATTGAAGAGGATGGCAGAGGCATCTATCCGAAGAAGATTCTGGGGTCTGCTGTTAAGAAAGGCGCCATTACCCAGGAGCAGGCTAATGCGATGTCTGATGATGAAGCGTATCAGCTTCTGTTTGCACCGGGCTTCAGTACCGCAGAGGTGATCTCTGACGTATCGGGCCGCGGGGTCGGTCTGGATGTAGTCAAAGCAAAGATCTCCTCACTGGGCGGCAACGTCACCATTTACTCTACACCGGGTAAAGGCACGAACTTCTCCGTTCAGCTCCCGCTGACTCTGTCGATTATCGCAGCCATGCTGGTTCGTCTGGGTTCAGAGAAATATGCAATTCCGCTCTCTTCCATAGTAGAGACAGGGATTGTGAAACAGTCTCAGATCCGTACCATTCACGGTAACAAAATGCTGGAATTCCGGGGCAGCCATATTCCGCTCGTTTCACTGAGCAAGATCTTCTCTATTCCGGACTATGATGAGAGCACCGAAGAGGAAACAGAGATTGTGGTTGTACGTAAGGGAGAGCGCCTGGTTGCCCTGGCGGTTCAAGACTTTATCGGACAGAATGAAATTGTCATCAAGAATCTCGGCAAGTATCTGCCAGATGTTCAAGGGATTTCCGGTGCCACTATTCTTGGTGACGGGCAAGTTGCACTTATTATTGATCCGAATGCTTTTATTAAATAATCAGGATAGAACAGGGAGGTTCATTCCATGGCTGAAGATATCAAAGTCATAGTATTTAAGCTTGGCACTGAAGAATACGGCATTGAAGTGGAGAAGGTCCAGACCATCGAGCGTATGATGCCCATTACCCGCGTGCCCAAGACCTATTCGTTTATCAAAGGTGTAATCAATCTGCGCGGTGTAGTCATCCCCGTAATTGATCTGCGCGGCCGTTTCAGTATTGAGGAAGCAGAGCATACAGACCAGACCCGGATCATTATTGTGAATGTGAATGAGATGGAAGTAGGCTTCATCGTCGATTCTGCGAATGATGTTATTGATTTGAACCGTGATATTATTGATACACCACCGGATGTTGTAGGCGGGATCAAAGCGAAGTATCTGGACGGGGTGGCCAAAATTGGAGAAGACCGTCTGCTGATTATGCTTAACTTGTCCGAAGTGCTGAATAAGGGCGAAATCGTGCAACTGGAAAGCCTGGAGGGCTAGCCAGTGGAGCTATTCAAAAACTTCAAGGATTTCAAAATGGATGTGCTGAAAGAAGTCGGGAATATTGGAGCCGGCAACGCCGCCACCGCGTTGTCTCAGCTGCTCAATAAGCCGATTGATATGGCTGTACCTAAGGTGCAGCTTCTCAGTTTTGAGGAGATTACAGATAAGGTCGGCGGAGCTGAAGAATTGGTGTATGCTGTATTCCTCCGTGTAGAAGGTGAAGCTCCGGGCAACCTGTTCTTCATTCTCTCTCCGGAAGCAGCGACCAATCTGCTCAGCCGGATTGCCGGAATTGAGATTTCAGGCGGTGAAGAGCTCAGTGAAATGGAGTTATCCGCACTGAGCGAAATCGGCAATATCCTTGCCGGCTCCTACCTTTCATCACTGGCTGACTTTACCTCACTCTCCATGTATCCGACAGTACCGGCGCTTGCTATGGATATGGCCGGGGCGATTCTTGGATACGGGCTGCTGCAGTTCGGTCAAATGGGTGATGATGCGCTGCTGATCGATACGACGTTCCTGGAAGGCCAAAATGAGATTGAAGGGCAATTTTTCCTTATTCCCGATCCCGAATCATTCCCCAAAATATTCAAGGCATTAGGAGTACCGTTTGATAATGATTGAAGAACAGAGCATTATTAAAGTAGGCATGGCGGATCTTAACATAGGGAGCCAGGATAGTCTTATCCGTACAACCGGTCTTGGTTCCTGTGTTGGCCTGACACTGTTTGATCCAGGCAAAAGACTTGCAGGCATGGCACATGTCATGCTGCCCTCGTCAGATATTGCCCGGGAAGGACAGATGAATATTGCCAAGTTTGCCGATACCGCTGTGCCTGAGCTTTTATCCCGCCTGCTGGCGCTAGGGGCGGTCCGGAGCCGGATTGTGGCCAAGATGGCCGGAGGCTCGCAGATGTTCGCATTTGCCGGGGGGAGTGACACCATGAGGATCGGGCCTCGTAATGTGGAATCCTGCAAACTAGCATTGGACGCTTTGAACATTCCGCTGATCGCGGAGGACACGGGTGGCAATTATGGACGTACGATAGAAATCGCCTGCAATACCGGGGTGCTCTTTATCCGCAGCGTTCAAAAAGGCCCGAAGGAAATATAGCCATGAGCAAGAAAATATTATTAAGCACAGGTCTCGGGTTGATTGGATTTCTATTTACGTTTCTTACAAACTACGGGCATAATTTAGTTGGAACCAGCCTGATCCGGGGAATATATGGATTTATTATCTGGTTTGTGCTTGCTTTCCTTCTAAGATGGGTATTGGGTGTTATTATTGGGAAATCCTCTGAATCTTCAGAGCTTGAAGCCGGATTTGAAGATAACGGTGAGGCACTTGGTGCCAAGCTTGATATTCAGACGCCGGAAGAGGATCAGGAATTGAAGGACCTGCTGACTCCGAAACGGGAAGCGGGAAGTGTGGACTTGAGTGGTTTCACACCTCTGCAGCCTCCAAAACTGGTCTCTATGAAAGATCCTGAAGAATTGGCCAAGGCCGTTCGTCACCTGAAAGAAGAATAAGCGAGTGCTGCGGCGAAAGTCCGTAATCTTGCGCCGCATGGTACCCGCTGACTAAACTTTGGGAAGGGTGAAAGCCGTTGAACGAGCATAAAGCTGCTCAGTCAGAAACAGATGGACTATGGGAACAATGGAAAGAGCGAGGTGATCCTGAGGCTAAAAAAAAGCTGATTGAGAGTTATCTCCATATTGTAGATTATGTATCCAGCCGTCTGGCAGTGGGACTGCCCAAAAATGTATCCAAAGATGACTTGGCCAGCAATGGTGTGATGGGACTGATTGATGCCATCGAGAAATTCGACTACAAGCGGGGACTGCAATTTCAGACCTATGCTTCCTGGCGGGTAAGAGGAGCGATCCTTGACTCTCTGCGGCAAAGTGACTGGGTTCCCAGATCAGTGCGCGAAAAAGCGAAAAAAATCGAGGATGCCTACCAGCAGCTGGAACAGAAGTATTTGAGATCCGTTAGTGACGAGGAAATGAGCCAGTATCTGAACATTACTGAAACGGAGTTTCAGACTATGCTGCAGGATGTTGCAGTCATGTCGCTCTGCTCATTAGAAGATCCTATTCGTGAAGAAGAATCAGAGACACGGATGTCTATTCTGGTGGATGATAAGGCTAAGAATCCGGACCGCAAAGTGAATGAGTTCTATCTGCGTGATACGCTGACTAAAGGCATCGAGAAATTAACAGTGAAAGAACGGACCGTCGTGTCCCTTTTATATTATGAGGATTTATCTTTGAGCGAGATCGCTGAAGTGATGTCACTCTCTCCTTCGCGGATCTCACAGCTTCACTCGAAGGCTATTTTGCGGCTAAGAGGAACACTTGAGAAAAACCGTGATCTTCTTATGCAAAATGATTAACCGGGCGCCGGTGACAAGGGGGAGCAGAATTTGATCGGTCAATATGTTTTGGGCCAATACCTGAGTATTACGTTTTCGGATGATAAAGGGATTGCTTACCTCCAGTTCATCAAGAAGGATGAGAATTTCTCCTGTACAATTGAAGATCTTGAAAGCTTCCTGGTCAGTCACAACATTCGATTTGGCATCCAGCGGGATATTGTTCAGCGGATCTGCAGCAACCCGGAAGAATATTTCTGGAACAGGGTGCCAATCGCAATCGGCCAGCCTGCTGTCAACGGCAAGGATGGACGGATGGTACTGACCGTGGATCTGGAGGAAGACCGTAAGCCGCTGGAGAAAGAAGATGGCAAGGTTGACTATAAGGATCTGGTCCGGCTTCACAATGTGAGGAAGGGCCAGCTTATAGCCAGAATCATACCGGCAGAGAATGGTGTAAGCGGAAAGACAGTGACCGGGGAGGAGCTTCCGTATAGAGCAGGGAAGCAAGCCCATTTCAAGGTTGGCAAGAATGTACTGGTGGATCAGGAAGAGACCTCCATGTATTCGGCGATAGATGGATTGGTTACGCTGACAGACAAGGGCAAGATCAATGTATTTCCTGTATATGAGGTCAATGGTGATGTGGATTACAGTACAGGCAATATTGATTTTGTCGGCACGGTTGTCATTCGCGGCAACGTGCTTACCGGCTTCACTGTCAAATCCGCCGGAGATATCCGAGTGGTTGGCGGGGTGGAAGGTGCCGAGCTGATATCCGGCGGTTCCATCGAAATTACCGGCGGAATTATCGGCTATAACAAAGGTCTCGTAAGCGCCGGGAAAAATGTCAAAGTCTCATTTATCCAGGATGGCAATGTGGTGGCCGGAGAAGATGTAATTGTCTCGCAAAGCATTATGCATTCCAACATCCGCGCAGGCCGTGATGTGCTCTGCAACGGTGCCAAAGGTTTGATTGTAGGCGGGATAGTACAGGCAGGCGATAAAGTTGTCGCACGGACTATCGGCAATACGATGTCGACGGCTACAGCGGTTGAGGTGGGCGTTGTTCCCGAGCTGAGAAATGAGATTAATGAGCTGCGCCAGGAATTGCGTCACCTTCTTGAGAATGAAGACAAGACCAATAAGGCATTATACCTTCTCAATCAGTTGGCGAACAACGGTCAGCTTTCCCCCGATAAGGTGGCGCTCCGCGTGAAGCTCAATGCGACCAAGCAATCCCATATGCGTGAAGAAAAGAGAATCAAAGAACGCGTACTGGAGATCGAGCGGATGCTGGAGGATACAGGCAGAGCACGGGTGGATGTCATCAAAACAATCTATGGAGGATCAAAGATTGTTATTGGCAGGTATACCAGATTCGTTAAAGATCCTACAGAACGGGTATCCTTTGTTTACAGTGAAGGGGATATATCGATAACACCGTACATTTAAGCAGGCAGGCAGCGGGAGCGGCCTGCTATTCCTTGATTCTAAATGGACTATGGGAGATGAGATCTTATGAGTCTGAAACCGGTGGAACTGCAAATCGCCCTGCCCCGGACACATGATGCGGCTAAAGTTCAGAACAGCCAGCAGCAGCGTCCGGTGCTTGACCAGCAGCAATTGGCAGGCCAGAACGTCAAGCATAGCCAGGAAATCGCCATGCGCAGCAGTGAGGTGGACGAATCTTCGGAACCAGCACTGCGGGACGGGGGCAAGGAGAATCAGCCGGATAGCCACACTGATCCGCGTCAGCCACGGAAGCCGGAGACTGTCCACGATGCCGAGCATCCTTATAAGGGACACCGGATAGATTTCAGTCTTTGAGTCTCGTTAAGCTATTGAAAGAGCAAGGCTTCAATTGAATTGAATGTAAAAGGAGATTAGACACTTGGACCCATGGGTATATATCGTGCTGGTAGGCGCTGTCGCTATCGTTTATGCCCTGAGACTGCCGGCAAAGGCCAGCAAGGAAGACTCGGATGAGAAGAAGAGCCTCAAGGAGACAGAGGCCGCTCTGGAGTTATATATGGCAGATATCGAACATGAGAATACAGAACTGCTTCAACTGGTCGGCAGCATCAAAGCGCAATCGCAGAGTAACAAAACAGCCCTGCAGGAAGAGATTGGCGCACTGCGTGAGCAGGTGACTGAGCTTAGTAAGAGCCTGCTGCTTCTGGATGCCCGGCTGACGGCTGAAGAAAAAGGCCTGCTACAGCTTGCCGCAACCTTCTCAAGGGAGCCTTCGGCTGCCCAGTCTGCGGAGAATGCTTCTGCAGCACCAGCTGTTGAAGCTGAAACCCAGCCTGCCAGGCAAAAGCCGGTCAGCTCCATTAAGCTGAGGTATCCGCGATTGTTCGAACTGCATGAACAAGGCAAATCGATAGATTCTATCGCCAAGACTGCAGGTCTCCAGCGGGGCGAGGTCCAGCTGATTCTGCAGTTGGCCCATCAGGAGGAATCGGTATGATCAAGAACCGGTTCTTCATGCTTGGGTTAGGAGTCGGTCTGATTGCCGGCGCATTGCTGCTGCAGCTGATGATTGCCGGGAAGGCTGCTCCGCTCACCAAAGAACAGCTGATCAAGGAAGCGGAGCGACTGAATTTGACCGTCGTGGATCATGCACAGGCCACAGGTGAAGGGACGGCCAACGGGGAAGAGGAAGCACAGGAAGGCACTCCTCCGGGAACGCCTGAGTCCTCCCAGGTACCCGCAGAGCAGGCTGCAACTGCTTCTCCGGCTCCTGCAGCCACACCTAAGGCCGCAGTGGAGCCGAGTGCAGCTGTGACTCCCGGCAAGCCGTCAGCGCCTGTACAGCCGGAGAGCAGTGCTGCAGACACGGGTATTGTAGCTCCAGCCAGTCCGGAAGCGCCTGCGGTTGCAGTGAACGGCGATATTTCTGTGCGCATTCCTACAGGAATTACACTCGCCCAAACTGCTGATGTGCTGGCCGGTGCCGGAGTTATTCAAGATAAAGCGGAGTTTCTTAAGACGGCGAACAGCCGTAAAGTGAACAAGATTATCCAATACGGCAACTACAGTTTTGCCAAGGGTGAGAGCATGGACTCTATTATTGATAAGCTGATTACTGTGAAGAAATAAGTGTTCTGGATAAGAAATTTATAAATTCACAGTAATCGTTGCATAGATTGTTTTAATATGGTATAGTAATTGACGGTGTTAAAACACACGCCGGTTGATTTCGACAAGAGGTGCTTTCTTCTGAAGAAAGTCTTGTAGAAAGATGACACGCGGCGGAGGAGACACACAATAAACCAAAATTAGGAGGTGTGTGAAGATGGCAGTAATTTCCATGAAGCAGCTTCTCGAAGCTGGGGTACACTTCGGTCACCAGACTCGTCGTTGGAATCCAAAGATGGATCGTTATATCTTCACTGAAAGAAACGGAATTTACATTATTGACTTGCAGAAAACAGTCAAAAAGGTAGAGGAAGCTTACAACTTTGTAAAGAGCGTCGCTGGCGACAACGGCACAATCCTATTCGTAGGAACAAAGAAACAAGCACAGGATTCCGTAAAAGAAGAAGCTGAACGTTCGGGTATGTTCTTCATTAACCAACGTTGGCTGGGTGGTACCCTGACTAACTTCCAGACTATTCAGAAGCGTATTGATCGCCTGAAGAAATTGGAAGCTTGGGAAGAAGACGGTACCTTCGCAGTATTGCCTAAGAAAGAAGTTATCCTTCTCCGCAAAGAGAAAGATCGTCTTGAGAAATTCCTGGGCGGTATCAAGAACATGAAAGGTCTTCCAAGCGCGCTGTTCATCATTGACCCGCGTAAAGAGCGTATTGCTGTAGCAGAAGCTCGCAAATTGGGTATTCCTATCGTAGCTATCGTTGATACTAACTGCGATCCGGACGAAATCGACTACGTAATTCCAGGCAATGACGACGCTATCCGCGCCGTGAAGCTCTTGACTGGTAAAATGGCTGACGCTGTTGTTGAAGCTCATCAGGGCGAAGACACAACTACTGCTTAAGTAGTATCCGGGACATAAACAAGAACTTAAATGAAAAGGGTGGTTGGCAGGTGGATAACCTCTCACTGCCCTTTTTTTAGGATAATGGGCCTTGAGCCCGCGTATGACAACGACAATTATCTGGAGGGAATAACAATGGCAGTAGATGCAAAGGCAGTAAAGGAACTTCGTGAAAGAACAGGAGCAGGAATGCTCGATTGTAAAAAGGCACTTGAAGAAGCAAACAACGATATCACTAAAGCAGCTGAATTGCTTCGTGAAAAAGGTTTGTCCGCAGCAGCTAACAAAGCTGGACGTATCGCTACTGAAGGTACAGTAGAATCTTACATCCACGCTGGCGGCCGTATCGGCGTTCTGGTAGAAATCAACTGCGAAACTGACTTCGTAGGTAAAACAGATTCCTTCAAAGATTTCGCACGCGATATCGCAATGCAAATCGCAGCAGCGAACCCGCTGTATGTTCGCCGTGAAGAAGTGCCGGCTGCAGATGTTGAGAAAGAAAAAGAAATTCTTAAAAACCAGGCGCTGAACGAAGGCAAGCCTGAAAAAATCGTTGAAAAAATGGTTGAAGGCCGCATCAGCAAGTTCTATGAAGAATATTGCCTGCTTGAACAGCCATTCGTTAAAGACCCAGACAAGACTATTTCCCAATTGCTGAACGAAAAAATCAGCACCATTGGCGAAAACATCTCCATCCGCCGTTTCGTTCGTTACGAGCTGGGTGAAGGTCTTGAGAAGAAAGTCGATAACTTTGTTGAAGAAGTAATGGCGCAAGTGAACCAATAATAGCTGAGAAGCGTTTTGTAATAAGAACTGAATAAAGGCAAGCATCAAAAGAGCGGAACACATATAACGTAGTGTTCCGTCTTTTGTAAGAAAGTGAGGGTATACAATTGGAACAGCCGGTATTTAAGAGAGTAGTCCTTAAGGTTAGCGGTGAATCACTTGCCGGACAGAATGGCTATGGCATCGATGCCGAAACGATCATCTCCATCGCGGAGCAGGTCAAGGAAGTCGTTGAGCTTGGAGTTCAGGTTGCCATTGTGTGCGGCGGAGGTAACATCTGGCGCGGAATCGCGGGAAGTGCAAGCGGCATTGACCGGGCGACAGCGGATTATATGGGAATGCTGGCAACAGTCATGAACTCGCTGGCACTGCAGGATGCCCTGGAGCAGATTGATGTCCCTACACGGGTTCAGACCTCCATTGCCATGCAGCAAATTGCTGAGCCTTATATCCGCCGCCGGGCAATCCGGCATCTGGAAAAGGGCCGTGTGGTTATTTTTGCCGCAGGAACAGGGAATCCGTTCTTCTCGACTGATACAACGGCAGCGCTCAGAGCGGCCGAAATTGAAGCCGAAGTGATTCTGATGGCGAAGAACAAAGTAGACGGTGTCTATTCCGCGGATCCGTTCAAGGACAGCACTGCCGTGAAATACGAGCAGCTTACTTACATGGATATTCTGAACAAGAACCTGGGTGTTATGGATTCCACCGCTTCCTCTCTCTGCATGGATAATAATATACCGCTCATTGTGTTTGCTATTACAGAGCAAGGCAATATTAAACGTGTCGTTCTCGGCGAAAAGATCGGGACGATTGTTAAAGGGAGTGTAAATTAATGCCACAATCGGTGAAGAAAAATGCCGAAGAGCGTATGGAAAAAGCGATTTTGTCGCTAAAACGCGATTTGGCTACGCTGCGGGCAGGACGTGCTTCGACGTCACTGCTGGATCGCATTCAAGTGGAGTACTACGGTGCTCCGACTCCTCTTAATCAGCTGGCTAACATCAGCACACCGGATTCCCGGACACTGCTGATCCAGCCGTGGGACAAAACATCGATGTCTGACATCGAGCGGGCGATTATGAAGTCTGATATCGGGATTACACCTGCCAATGACGGTACAATCATCCGTTTGTCCATTCCACCGCTTACTGAAGAACGCCGCGGCGAGCTTGTAAAGTTCACCAAGAAGTTCGGAGAAGAAGCGAAGGTAGCCATCCGTAACATCCGCCGCGATGCGAACGATGACATCAAGAAGATGGAGAAGAACGGCATTTCGGAAGACGAATCACATGGACATCAGGAAGATATCCAGAAATCAACGGATAAGTTCATAGCTGAAGTCGACAAAGTGCTCTTGTCCAAAGAAAAAGAGATTATGGAAGTATAATGAAATTCAAGAGACTTCAGGCCCCTCCGTCTATGGTGGGGTTTGTCTCTTTCTGATAAGAGCTTGGAGGAAACGGAAATGATCAAACGGATTCAAGAATGGCTGAGCCGTAAAGACAGGCAGGAGCCAGTCGAGATTTCACCGGATAATATTCCCCGGCATGTAGCTGTAATTATGGATGGCAACGGACGCTGGGCGAAACGGCGCGGCTTGCCCCGTATTGTGGGCCATCAGAACGGGATGAAGGCGGTCAAACGTGCGACAATCGCGGCGAATGACCTGGGAGTAGAGTTCTTGACCATGTACGCTTTCTCCACGGAGAACTGGAAGCGGCCGAAGGATGAGGTTGATTTCCTGATGCGCTTGCCTGTGGAATTTCTGGCCATTGAACTGGATGAACTGATTGAGAAGAATGTACAGGTACGTGTAATGGGGGATACCGAGGCTTTGCCTTCCCATACCCGCCGGGCTATGGAAGAAGCGGTTGCCCGGACCGAAGGGAATACCGGACTTATACTTAATTTTGCGCTGAACTACGGTGGCCGTAAAGAGATTGAAGACTGTATGCGCGGCTTGGGCAAGGATATCCAGGCAGGTATTCTGACACCTGATGAGATTACTTCAGCACTGATAGACAGCAGACTCTTATCCGGCGGACTGCCTGACCCTGATCTGCTGATCCGTACGAGCGGCGAAATGCGCCTCAGTAACTTTATGCTCTGGCAGATTGCCTACAGTGAATTATGGTTTACAGATGTGTACTGGCCGGAGTTTGACAAGACGCATCTGATGCAGGCTGTGGCGGAATATCAGCGCCGCACACGCCGTTATGGTGGATTGAAGTAGCCTGATGGGAGATGGGAATCTTTGAAGCAGCGATTGATTACCGGAATTGTTGCCGGAGCCTTGTTTTTGGGCTTGTGCTTTTTGGGAGGCTGGCCGTATCAGCTGTTGCTGACTGCCATGGCCCTCATCGGCTATTATGAATTTGTGAAAATGACAGGTACAGCAACCTTCGGAGGGACTGCTGTACTTGGTTATGCGTCCGTAGTATGCTTCATGATCCCCTGGAACCTGCTGGGGACTTCCGAGTTATTATCGTGGGAGCAGGGAATCTGGCTGCTCATGCTGTTATTCCTGCTGGTTACGGTCTTCAGCAAGAACAAGCTGGATATTAAGATCACCGCTTTGATGTTCACCGGCATTGTATACATAGGGATGGGCTTCTCTTATATGGCTATCGCCCGCGGTGCGGGAGATGGACATGGGCTTCTCTGGACGTTTTTGCTGCTGTGCTGCATCTGGGGAAGTGATGCCGGAGCGTATTTTGTCGGCCGAAGCTTCGGACGCAATAAGCTCTGGCCGGCGATCAGTCCTAACAAAACTATCGAAGGTGCCCTTGGCGGAGTATTAATCTCAGCCGTGATTTCTATTGTTTTTGCCCTATTGGTTCCTGATCTGCTGACAATCGGACGCGCACTGCTTATCGGGGTTTCCTGCGCCGTTCTGGGTCAGCTCGGAGATCTTGTACAGTCTGCTTATAAACGGGTGTACGGTATTAAGGATTCAGGCTCGTTGCTGCCTGGTCATGGAGGCATCCTGGACCGCTGCGACAGCTGGATTATCGTATTTCCTTTCGTACATATCGTAATGCTGATGCCTTACTATTAACGACAGGAAGAAGGTTTCAACTGTGAAAAGAATCAGTATTCTCGGCTCTACGGGTTCAGTCGGCACCCAGACACTCGATGTCGTGGCCATGCACCCGGAAGCATTTGTAGTGGACGGGCTGGCAGCGGGAACGAATACCCGGCTGCTGCTGGAGCAGGTCCGCCGCTTCCATCCGCGCCGCGTTTCCGTGTCTACACCTGAGCTTGCTGCGGAGATCAGATCCAGTCTGCCTGCCGGTGTAGAGCTCTACAGCGGACGTGAAGGTCTGGTGGAGATTGCCGCCGGCGGTGACGCAGAGACGGTTGTGACTGCACTCGTGGGCAGCGTGGGTCTGCAGTCTACAATGGCGGCTATTGAAGCCGGCAGACATATTGGACTGGCCAACAAGGAAACGCTGGTTACCGCCGGACACCTGGTTACAGAGCTGGCGGGCCGCAAAGGTGTTAAGCTGCTGCCGGTTGACAGCGAGCATTCGGCTATTTTTCAATGCTTAAACGGCGAGAACCGCGAAGATGTTGCTTCGATTACCATCACAGCATCCGGAGGATCTTTCCGTGATTATACGCGAGCACAGCTTAAGAATGTTACTGTAGAGGATGCGCTGCGCCACCCGAACTGGAGCATGGGGGCTAAGATTACGATTGATTCGGCAACCATGGTTAACAAAGGGCTGGAAGTAATCGAAGCGCATCATCTGTTTGCCCTCCCGTATGAACAGATTAATGTGCTGCTGCATCCGGAGAGCATTATTCACTCCTATGTGGAATTCCGTGACAGCAGTATCATTGCGCAGCTGGGAACGCCGGATATGCGGGTTCCGATTCAATATGCGCTCACTTATCCGGACCGCTGGCAGTCGCCTGCTGAGCGGCTGTCGCTGGCCAAAGTAGCCAGTCTCACTTTCCGTGAGATGGACTATGAGCGCTTCCCCGCCCTGAAGCTGGCTATCGACTGCGGGACCATGGGAGGTACGGCTACAACCGCCTTCAATGCAGCGAATGAGATTGCCGTTGCCCGTTTCCTGCGCGGCGAGATTCCGTTCCTGCGGATTGACGAGATTATTGATGAAGTCCTTCAGCGCCATGAGAATGCGGCTCATCCGAATCTGGAGCAGATTGAGCACTGTGATACGGTGACCCGGGAACTTGCGGCTGTGCTGTAAGCGGACAATGCGCATTTTGTATTCCGGAAATATTTGTTATGCCCTGAAAAATAGGGGTGGACTGTTGATTCTCTTGTGCCTTACCTTGGAATAATGATAAATTAAGAGGACATACTTCGGTCTTACACCTAAAGGGGGGAATGTTTCGCAATGGAGATGGTAAGAGTCGTTTTTTTGACGGTATTTATGTTCTTTGTTCTGGTGACCGTCCATGAATGGGGACATTATTATTTTGCCAAACGCGCCGGAATTCTTGTGAGGGAATTTGCTATCGGTTTCGGTCCGAAACTGTTTTCTTATAAACGCAATGAAACCCAGTTCACGCTTCGCCTGCTGCCGTTTGGGGGATATGCCCGGATGGCCGGAGAGGATCCGGAAATGATTGAGATCGGTCCCGGACAGACCATTGCGGTCAGACTGGGCCAGGATAATAAGGTGAAGAATATTTACCTGGATTCGCTGGATACACGCAGAAATGTTATCCGTGGTGAAGCGCAATTCACCGATCTTGAGAATGAGCTGAAAATCCGTCTGGATGTGGATGGTGAAGTAACCACATACGACGTACATCCGCAGGCGATGATGATTAAGGGAAGCCAGCAGACGCAGATCGCGCCCAAAGACCGCCAGTTCGGCAGCAAAACCGTAGGCCAGCGCGCGGTGGCGATTTTGGCCGGTCCGGTGATGAACTTCATTCTGGCTTTTGTGCTGTTCGCACTTCATCTGCAAATGGCCGGTATCCAGGTGGAGAATCCGACCTATGTGAAGATCGGCGATGTAAGCGAAGGAATGCCGGCACAGGAAGCCGGTCTGCAGAAAGGCGACATTGTTGTAGCCGTTAACGGCGAAACTATCGGTGGAGATTACCAGAAGATGATCTCGCTCACCTCCGCGTCCAAGGGCAAAGAGATGAAATGGACACTGCAGCGCGGCGATGAAACCCTTAATGTAGCTATGATTCCCCGCAGTATGGAAGGGGAGGAAGGCGGCAAAGTCGGGATCACTCCGGAGCTTCCTACACGCAAGGCCGGGATTGGTGAGACTATCACCAAGTCAGGGACTGCCATGGTGGATACCACTAAGCTGATCTTCATCGGCTTCAAGCAGCTGATCAACAAGTTCAATATGGATGATATCTCGGGACCCGTGGGAACCTTCCAGCTGACCGGACAGATTGCCCAGCAGGGGATTCAGTATTTGACTTATTGGGCGGCTATTCTCAGCCTGTATCTCGGGATCTTCAACCTGCTGCCAATTCCTGCACTGGACGGAAGCCGGCTCGTGTTTCTCGGCGTGGAGGCGCTGCGCGGTAAGCCGGTGGACCCGAACCGCGAAGGCATGGTCCATTTCGTAGGCTTTGCGCTGCTGTTCCTGGTGATGATTGCTGTGACTTATAATGATATATTACGCCTCATAAGCGGCTGATTCGTTCACATTACATTCTTTTGGGGTCCCCGCAAAGTGCTTGACAGCTTCACTTGTTATCCGGCGCTTTGCGGGGCGAATTTAGGAGGATCTCTTTACATGGCAAAAGACAAGCAGTTCGTTACGGAAATCACGCCGCAGGGCGAAGATTTCTCACGCTGGTATATTGATGTGATCAAAAAAGCGGACCTGATGGATTATTCTCCGGTCCGCGGCTGTATTGTGTTCAAACCGGACGGCTACGAGATCTGGGAACATATCCAGGAGGAGATGAACCGCCGCCTCAAGGAAACCGGACACCGCAATGCCTACTTCCCGCTGTTTATTCCGGAGAGCTTTTTCCAGAAGGAGAAAGAACATGTTGAAGGCTTCAATCCGGAGCTGCCTTGGGTGACTGAAGCTGGAGGTGATGTGCTGGAAGAACGTCTGGCAATCCGCCCTACTTCCGAGACCATGTTCGGCCATATGTATTCCAAATGGATTCAGTCCTACCGTGACCTTCCGGTGCTGATCAACCAATGGGCTAACGTAGTCCGCTGGGAAAAGCGTACACTGCCATTCATCCGCACTACGGAATTCCTCTGGCAGGAAGGCCATACCGCTCATGAGAATGAGACGGAAGCGCGTGAAGAAACGATGAAGATGCTGGATAACTACCGTGATTTCGTAGAGACTTTTCTGGCGATTCCGGTGGTTACCGGACAGAAGACTCCATCCGAGCGGTTCGCCGGTGCGGTAGATACGTATTCCATTGAAGCAATGATGAAAGATGGACGGGCTGTGCAGGCAGCTACCTCGCATTATCTGGGTACCAAGTTCGCAGTTGCTTTTGATATCCAATACTTAAGCCGTGATAATGTACTTGAATATGCACATACAACCTCATGGGGCTCTACAACACGTCTAATCGGCTCACTGATCATGGTGCATGGGGATGACCGCGGACTGGCTTTGCCGCCGAAGGTAGCACCTACTCAGGTTATTATGATTCCGATCGGGCCGCCTAAGACCCGTGAAGCAGTGATCGGGCGCACGGATGAGCTGTTCAAAGAGCTGAAGAGTGCCGGAATCCGCGTACGTGTAGACGATCGCGCAGATGTTACACCGGGCTGGAAGTTCAATGAATACGAAATGCGCGGTGTACCGGTACGTCTGGAGCTTGGACCGCGTGATATGGAGAACGGAGTCTGCGTAATCGTATCCCGGATCAGCGGAGAGAAGAAGATTATCCAGCAGGAGAATCTGGTTGAAGAAGTGAAGGCTATGCTGGAGCAGGTTCACCAGGAAATGTTCGAGCGGGCTCTGAAGTTCCGTGAGGATCATTTCTATTCTGTAGATACCTTAGAGCAAATGAAGAAATCCATGGAAGAGAAGCGCGGCTTTGCACTTGCAGGCTGGTGCGGCTCGGAGGAATGCGAATCCAAGGTGAAGGAAGAAACTGGCGCTGGTAGCCGTAATATTCCATTCAATCCGTCCGAAACGAAAGAGACTTGTATTTGCTGCGGTGAGCCGGCCCTGCATACAGTTGTATTCGCCAAAGCGTATTAAGCGGTAACTCTAATTCTTATTAGATCCTTTATATTAGCTTCTGGCGAGAGGAGTCGGCGGGCCGCAATTACCCAATGCTTTTTGAACCGGAAGCTTTTCTTACTATAATAGAATTATATTATGGGTATAGCTAATTATTGCCGAGTTAGGTGGGGAAACCATGGAGCTAAGCGTGGAGAGAAGAAAAAGGTTCGAGCTGTTAATGAAGCAGGGGGAAATTCCGCCGGCCATCATTGATCCCTACTTTTTGGACGGGCAGATCGAGCGTGTGGAAATCAGCCGCGGCAACCGTGACTGGCATATTGTAATTGCGAAAGACAGCCTGGTTCCGGCCCAGACCTACCGGACCTTTGTCCTTAGAATGCGTGAGAAGCTGCAGCATATTGCCAAAGTCAGCTTCTTGTTCCTATATGATGACACAATCAGCAGAGCGGATATTGTACAGGAGTATTGGGGAATGTTCCTCGAGTGGGTCCAGCGTGAGATTCCATCCGTTAACGGATGGCTGACGCGCTCCAGTCAGGACCTGCAGGACGGCACGCTTTTGCTTAGTCTGAGCGATTCCATGTCTCTTGAACTGGCCCGTAAAAAAGGCATTGAAGCAGCCATTATTAAATATTATGATAAATATTTCGGACTTTCCCTTAAGGTGAAGCTGCAGATTGCCGAGAATGAGAGCAAAGCGGACGCCTACGAGGAATTCCAGCAGAAGCTCCAGCAGGAACAGCGCGAACTGGTAGAGATGATGATGATGGCCAGTGAACCGGACGAGCCTGAGGAACCCGGTGATCCGAATGAGGTAATTAAGCTTCAGATCGGATATGAGATCAAAGAACAGGCCGTATCGATTCTGGACATCCAGGATGAAGAGAAGAAGATTACGATTCAAGGCACGATTTTTGGACTCGACACCAAAGAGCTGCGTAACGGCAACACACTGTATACCTTCTGCATCACTGACTTCACCGACTCTCTGCAGATGAAGATGTTTGCGAAGACCAAGGAAGATCTGAAAGTGATGGGGCAGCTGGCCAACGGTAAGTGGGTACGGGCACGCGGCAAAGTTGAATATGACCGTTTCATGCAAATTCCGGAACTGGTGATGATCCCGTCAGATTTGTCGGAAGTCTCTGCACCGCCGGCGCGCAAGGACAATGCCAAGCAGAAGCGGGTCGAATTCCATCTGCATACTACAATGAGTACGATGGATGCAGTGGCAACCATCACCGATTATGTCAAAACCGCTGCGAAATGGGGACACCCGGCACTGGCTGTTACGGATCACGGTAATGTCCAGAGCTTCCCGGATGCGAACCATGCTGCACATAAGCATAAGCTCAAAATGCTCTATGGTGTGGAGGCCAACGTCGTAAATGACGCAGTAAACATCGTGGAGAATGCACAGCCCCTGGAGCTCAAAACAGCAACCTATGTCGTATTTGACATCGAGACCACTGGACTGTCGATCACGCGCAACAATATTACAGAGCTGGCAGCGATAAAAATGTGCGAAGGCAAAGAGCTGGACCGTTATACCACCTTCGTTAATCCGCATGAAAAGATTCCCTATCATATCCAGCAGTTGACCAACATTACCGATGAAATGGTTAAAGACGCTCCTGATCTGGAACCTGTACTTAAGGAGTTTGTCCAGTTTGTAGGTGACAGCATTCTGGTAGCCCATAATGCACGGTTTGATATGGGGTTCATTCAGGCTTCCCTGAAGAAGCTGGGACAGCCGCCGCTGCCGAATCCTTCACTGGATACGCTGGAGCTTGCGCGTTTGCTCTTCCCGACCATGAAGAACCACCGGCTCAATACACTCGCTGACAAGTACAAAGTGCTGCTGGAGAGCCATCACCGGGCGGTGGACGATACGATTGCCCTGGGCGGTATCCTCAATGGATTGCTTGCGGATGCGGAGAAGATGAAAGGGTTAACCCGGCTGGAACGGCTGAATGATTATGTAGGCAATGACCTCTCGAATGTACGGCCGTTTCACTGCGGCATTTATGCACTGAATCCGACCGGCAAAAAGAACCTCTATAAGCTGATCTCCATGTCACATACGGAGTATTATAAACGGGTACCCTGCATCCCCAAATCGAAGCTTGAGGAACACCGGGACGGGCTGATTGTCATCTCCGGCTGTGAGCGCGGCGAGTTTTTTGAAGCGGTGCTGAATAAGACAGTGGAGGAGGCCATTGAGGTCGCCCAGTTCTATGATGTTCTGGAGATTCAGCCGCTGACCATGTACATGCATCTGGTGGATAAAGGCTTCGTGGCCAGCGCCGAGGATTTACGCGGTGTTGTGCGCAAGATATGCGAAATCGGCGACCAGATGAACAAGCCGGTCATTGCCACCGGCAATGTGCATTACCTGGAGCCGCGTGACAAGCTGTTCCGTGATATTACAATTCATGGGATTACCGGCTTCAGTCCGCTTAAAGACCAGCGTAAACCAGATGCCCATTTCAGGACCACCGAGGAAATGCTTACGGAATTTGAGTTCCTGGGCCCGGAAAAAGCGATGGAGGTCGTGGTCACCAATACCGTGGAGCTGGCCGAACGTTTCGAGGAATATGATCTGTTCCCGAGCGAGCTGTTCACCCCGATTATTGAAGGAGCGGATGATGAGATCCGCAATACCTGCTATGAGACAGCCAAATCAATTTACGGCGAGGAATTGCCGGAGGTTGTAGTAGCCCGTCTGGAGAAGGAGCTGGCGCCGATTATTAAATACGGCTTCTCTGCCAACTATCTGATCTCGGAACGGCTCGTTAAAAAGTCGAACCAGGATGGATATCTCGTCGGCTCGCGTGGATCGGTAGGGTCGTCCGTTGTTGCAACGTTCCTTGGTATTTCTGAGGTTAATCCGCTGCCGGCCCACTATATCTGCACGAATTCGGAGTGCAGGCATAGTGAATGGTTCCTTGACGGCAGCGTACCGAGCGGTTTCGACCTGCCGGACAAGGCCTGTCCGGACTGCGGCGGGAATCTGAAGGGTGAAGGCCAGGATATCCCGTTTGAGACGTTCCTGGGCTTCAAGGGGGATAAGGTTCCCGATATCGACCTTAACTTCTCCGGGGAGTATCAGCCGAATGCCCACAATTTTACCAAAACGATGTTTGGACCTGACAATGTATTCCGGGCAGGTACCATCGGTACCGTAGCTGAGAAGACCGCCTTCGGGTTCACAAAGAAATATGAAGAGCATCACCAGAAACGCTGGCGCGGAGCCGAGATAGGCCGTCTGGCGGCAGGCTGCACGGGTGTGAAGCGCAGTACGGGGCAGCATCCCGGCGGTATCGTTGTTTTGCCGGATTATATGGAGATTGAAGATATTACCCCGGTGCAGTTCCCGGCAGATGATGTTACGGCTGAGTGGAAAACAACCCATTTTGACTATCATGCCTTCGATGCCAACCTGCTGAAGCTCGATATTCTGGGCCATGATGATCCGACCATGATGCGCATGCTGCAGGATCTGACCGGCGTGGACCCGACCACCATTCCGATGAATGATCCGAAGGTGATGAGCATGTTCAACTCCACAGATGCGCTCGGGGTAAGACCGGATCAGATCCGGACCCCTGTAGCCACCTACGGAGTGCCGGAGATGGGGACGAAATTCGTCCGCCAGATGCTCGTGGAAGCCAAGCCTTCCAGCTTTGCCGACTTGCTGCAGATTTCAGGCTTGTCCCACGGGACCGGCGTGTGGCTGGGGAATGCCCAGGAGCTCATCAAGAATAATACCTGCAACATCAAGACGGTTATCGGCTGCCGTGATGATATCATGCTCTACCTGATTTATAAGGCCGATATGGATGCCAGCCTGGCCTTCAAAATAACGGAAAGTGTGCGTAAAGGGAAGGGGCTCCCTCCCGAGTGGATCGAAGAGATGAAGAAATGCAAGGTACCGCAGTGGTACATTGATTCCTGTCTCAAAATCCAGTACATGTTCCCGAAGGCGCATGCGGCAGCGTATGTCATCTCTGCAGTGCGGACCGCCTTCTTCAAGCTGTATTATCCGATTGAATATTATGCAACTTACTTCTCTGTCCGTGCCGCTGATTTTGATATTGAACTCTGCTGCAAGGGATATGAGGCCATTGGTCGCCAGATTGTAGAGATCGAGCAAAAAGGCTTCCAGGCGCTGCCGAAGGAAAAAGCGATGCTTCCGGTACTGGAAATGGCACTGGAGATGACTGCCCGCGGCTTCACCTTCAAAAATATCGATCTGTACCGTTCCGATGCCACCAAATTCACGGTTGACGGCACCAGCCTGATTCCGCCGTTCTCTTCGCTTGCGGGTATTGGTGACAATGCCGCGATCAATATTGCGGCAGCTAAGGATGCCGGAGAATTCCTCTCCATTGAGGACTTCCAGCAGAAATCCAAAGCCAGTAAAACGGTGATTGAGCTGCTGAACGGAATGGGCTGCTTCCGCGGTCTGCCTGAGAGCAACCAGCTGTCATTATTCTAAATTTCGCTGCAAATCATGCTTTGAAATAAGGGAGTCAAGGGCTGGTACTTGTCAGTGCAGACTCACTATGGTATAATTTTTTTGGTAATAATGAGATAAGTCCGTTGTGTAAAGAGTGGGGAAACCCACTCTTTATCTTTGGTATATAGCAAAAGACAAGTTCGTGGAGGTAATCTTCTTTTGAGCACACCCAAATCCAAAATTAAACAGACGGTAGAGCAGCTGCTTGGGTCCTATCTCGAGGACAATGGTTTCGAACTGGTGGACGTTGAATACGTGAAAGAAGGCTCCAATTGGTTCCTGCGCGTATTCGTAGATAAAGAAGGCGGCATCGATATCGATGACTGCGGCACCATCAGCGAATATATCAGCCAGAAGCTGGATGAGAATGATCCGTTTCCCGAAGCTTATTTCCTTGAGGTTTCCTCGCCCGGAGCTGAACGTCCGCTCAAGAAAGCTGCGGATGTTGCCAAAGCGGTTGGCAAGGATGTATATGTAACGGTGTATGAGCCGATTCAAGGACTCAAAGAATTCGAAGGTCGTTTGCTCTCGTTCGAGAACGAGGAACTGCTCATCTCCGCGGGCAAAAAAGAACATGTAGTACCGTACGCCAAGGTCGCCAGTGCGAGATTGGCCATTATTTTTTAACGTCTTGAAAGGGGGACCGGAATTTCATGAGTATGGAGTTTATCGAAGCTATGAATGAACTGGAAAGGGAGAAAGGCATCAGCAAGGATGTGCTGTTTGAAGCCATCGAAGCTGCGCTGATCTCCAGCTATAAACGCAATTTCAATGCGGCGCAGAATGTGCGTGTGGATATGAACCGCAACACAGGCGTAATCAAGGTTTTTGCCCGCAAGCTGATTGTGGAGGAGGTTCTGGACTCACGGACAGAGATTTCTCTGCCGGGAGCCCGGGAGATCAACCCGCATTTCCAGCTGGAGGATATTGCTGAACTCGAAGTTACACCGCGTGATTTCGGGCGCATAGCTGCCCAGACTGCCAAGCAGGTTGTTACACAGCGTATCCGCGAAGCGGAACGCGGACTTATCTATAACGCTTTTATTGACAAGGAAGATGATATTGTTACCGGCCTTGTCCAGCGTCAGGATATGCGCAACATTTATGTGGATCTTGGTAAAATCGAGGCGGTTCTGCCGCTGGGCGAGCTTATGCCGGGCGAGAAGTTCAAGCAGAGCGAGCGTATCAAGGCTTATATCACCAAGGTGGAGAATACGACCAAAGGACCGCAGATCATGCTGTCCCGCAGTCATCCGGGTCTGCTGAAGCGTCTGTTCGAGCTGGAAGTACCGGAGATTTTTGACGGAGTGGTTGAGATTCGTTCCGTTGCCCGCGAAGCCGGCTTCCGTTCCAAAATCGCCGTGTTCTCGCGTAATCCCGAAGTCGATCCCGTTGGTTCCTGCGTAGGCCCTAGAGGTACACGTGTTCAGACCATCGTAACCGAACTTCGCGGCGAGAAGATTGATATCGTACGGTATTCCGAGCTTGTGCAGGAGTATGTGGCCAATGCGCTCAGCCCGTCCAAAGTGCTTGAAGTTCAGGTCTTTGAAGCTGAGAAAATGGCGCGTGTCATCGTTCCTGATTATCAATTGTCGCTGGCGATCGGCATCAAGGGCCAGAATGCCCGTCTTGCTGCTAAGCTGACCGGCTGGAAAATTGATATCAAGAGTGAGACTCAGGCAGAGCAGGAATACGGCAGACCCAGAACTTCTAATGATGAAATGCATCAGGATTCCGTCTCCATCGATTAATGAATCTGCTGACTGACGGGAGGCGCTACTATGAAGCAAAGAAAGGTGCCGCTGCGCAAATGCGTTGCCAGCCAAGAGATGATGCCCAAAAAAGAGCTGATTCGCGTGGTGAGAACGCCTGAGGGCGAAGTGCTCATTGACCTGACGGGCAAGAAGTCGGGCCGTGGCGCTTATATCTGCGGTAAACTGGAATACTTTAAGCTGGCACAAAAGACCAAAGCACTTGACCGAGCATTGAAATGTCAAGTGAGTCCTGAAATCTATGCTCAGCTTGCCCGGGATTTTGCATCCGTGGAGGAGCAATTTTTGGCAGCGAAGGATAGTGAGGACAATGAGTAAGACTCTTTCTTATTTAGGGCTTGCGATGAGAGCAGGCAAGATTGTCACCGGCGACGAGGCTGTGCTTAAGGCAGTGCGGTCTTCAGAGGCGAGGCTGGTCGTCCTGGCAGGTGACGCTTCAGATAATACCCAAAAGAAGTTCCGCGATAAGTGCGGGACCTACGATATTCCACTAGTAATCGCATTTCACCGGGATGAACTCGGTGCAAGTATTGGTAAAGACCAGCGCGTAGTGCTGGCCGTTACGGATAAAGGATTCGCGGAAATGATCTCCAGAACGCTTGGAGATACTGTCGGAGGTGGAGTTATTGACTAAAGAAGACAATAAGGATAAACTGCGCGTGTATGAATACGCGAAGTCTCTGAACATGAGCAGTAAAGAAATCATTACAATTCTGAAGCGTTTGAATGTCCCTGTGAATAATCATATGAGTGTCATGGAGAATGGCTCCGTGAACAAAGTAGAACAGTTCTTCAAGGACATCAAGTCAAACGCTGCAGCCAAGCGGGACACCGGCACCAGCAGCCGACCGGTAACCACCGGCGCGGTAACAGCCGAACCCCAAAGTGCTCAGAATGCCAACAAAAATCAACCGGAAAAGCAGGTAGGTATGAACAGTAACCAAAACAACAACCAATCGACGACGTCCCCAAGGCCCCAAAGCGGACAAGATTCCCGCAGAACACAAACAACAGGTACAACGCAGAATTCACGCCCGCAAGGCAGCTCCACCACTGGCAGCCGCCCGCAAGGCAGCTCCACCAGCGGCAGCCGTCCACAAGGCAGCTCCACCACTGGCAGCCGCCCGCAAGGTAGCTCCACTGGCGGCAGCCGTCCACAAGGCAGTTCCACCGGCGGCAGCCGTCCACAAGGCAGTTCCACTGGCGGCAGCCGTCCGCAAGGTAGCTCCACCGGCGGCAGCCGTCCGCAAGG